>NZ_JBHXME010000131.1:0-31651 GCF_042721125.1 Streptomyces sp. NPDC058469 | reverse complement strand
GGCCCCGGCGCCCGGGGGTGGTGTGGGGGTCGGGTCTTGGGGGGGGGGGGCGCCCCCGGCCTGGCGGGGGCGGGCCCCCCCGCCTCGTGCTCACAGCAGTGTCGGTGCGTGGAACGCGCCGAGGCCGGTGGTCAGGTCGCGGTCCAGCCAGTAGCGGCGGGGTTCGGCGAGCATCACGGCGACGCTGACGCCGAGGAGGCCGGGGATCCTGGCCAGTTCGTCGTCGACGAAGAGCGCCAGGGCGGAGCGGTCGGTGACCAGGCCGGTGGCGAGGACGGACATGTCGCTGGCCACGTGCGCGGCGAGCCGCGTCTGCGGCAGTTGGTTGATGCGGCGCATGACGTCGGGGGTCGCACCCGGCGCCACCCGCAGCCGGAGGATGAACGCGGTCTGGAAGCCGAGCCACTCCGACACGATCTCCAGGCGCGGCTTGACCCACCCCTCGTCCAGGACCCGGCGGACCACGCGGTGCGCGGTGGAGGTGGCCAGGTCGGTGGTCCGGGCGATGCTCGCGGCGGACGCGCGGCCGTCCTGGAGCAACTGGGCCACCACGCTGCGCTCGGCCTCGCTGAGCGGCTTCGCCGGGGGCGTCGCGGTCGCGGTGCCCTCGGGGCGGGAGCCGGTGAGCTTCAGCAGGTCGGCGCGCTCGGTGTCGGTGAGGAACCCCGGGTCCCAGGTGATGCCCCGCCGCAGGGTGCTCAGCGCGGGAAGGGCGTTGACGCGCCGGACGCCGGGGACGGAGAACATCCGGTCGATCGCCTCGCTGGTGGCAGCCTCGGACGGGGCGTGCACGACGGCGTAGAGCGGGTAGTCGCCCGAGATCTGCGCCAGCAGCTGGAGGTGGGGCAGGTCGCGGAGCCGGTGGAGGACGGCGAGGGGCGTCTCGCCGGTGATGTCCAGGAAGACGTGGACGGGCATCGCCGTGGAGTGGACGCCCCAGTCGGCCTGCCCGATCACGCGCACCATGCGTGCCTCGTGCAGCCGGTCGTAACGGCGTTTGAGCGTGCTGGCGTCGGCGGCCAGGATCTCGCCGATGTCGTCCCAGGTGGCCCGGGGCGCCAGATGCAGCGCGCCGATGAGGCGCCGGTCGAGCTCGTCGAGGAGAGGACGGGTCATAGGGCCTCACTCTAAGGTGCCGTTTAATCCCACTGTTACTTCCAAGATATAGAGAATCTCTCATCTGGATGCCATTGTTCGCAGGAACATCCCCCCATCGCGCCAAGAGGTACCGATGAGTGTCACCTCCGCTCAACCTCAGCCTCCGTCCACGGAGCCCCAGTCGAGAGTCCTGCGCACCGCGTTCCGGGGCCTGACGGCGATAGAGAAGATCGGCAACAAGCTCCCCAACCCGTTCTGGCTGTTCTGGATCCTCGCGGGGATCGTCGCCGTCCTCAGCGCCGTCCTGGCGGCGACCGGTCTCAGCGCCGTGCACCCCGGCACGCACGAGACCGTCAAGGTGCAGAACCTGCTCAGCAAGGACGGCCTCACCATGGCCGTCGAGGGTGCCGTCGACAACTACGCGGCCTTCCCGCCGCTGGCCACCATCCTCACCGTGATGTTCGGCATCGCCGTCGCCGAGAAGAGCGGACTGTTCTCGACCCTGCTGCGCCGCATGGTCGCGCGCGTCCCGGGCAGGTACCTCACCTTCGCCCTCTCGATGACGGCCATGGTCAGCCATGTTGCCGGCGACGCCGCCTACGTCACCCTCATCCCGCTCGGCGCGCTGGTCTTCCGCGCGGCCGGCCGCAGCCCGGTCCTCGGCTGTGTCGTCGCCTACGTCTCGATCGCCGCCGGCTACGACGCCTCCCCGTCGCTCACCACCACGGACGTCCTGCTGTCCGGGATCTCGACGGCCGCCGCCCACACCATCGACGCGCACTACGTCGTCACCCCGGTCGCCAACTACTTCTTCGGGCTCGGCTCGTCCGTCCTGGTGGCGTTGGTGATCACCCTCGTCGTCGACAAGGTCCTCGCCCGCCGCTCCGACCTGGAACCCGACGAGCCGGTCGCCGCGCTGGGCGTCGAGGAACTGGCCGAGATCGAGGTCACCGACCAGCAGCGGCGCGCCCTTCGCACGACCGGTCTGGTCGCCGTCGGCTTCCTCGCGTTTCTCGCGGCGGCCATGATCCCCTCGTCCTCACCCCTGCGCGGCGAGGGCGGCGGCATCGTCAACTCCCCGCTGATCGGCGGCATGGCACTCGTCCTCGGCGTCTTCTTCGCCGTGCTCGGCACCGTCTACGGCCGGATGACCGGCACCTTCACCGCCGCCCGCGACAGTATCGGCGCGATGGTGGACGGCACCCGCTCGATGGCGCCGATCCTCGTGCTGTTCTTCGCGATCGCCCAGTTCCTCGCCTACTTCAAGTGGACGAACATCGGCGACATCCTCGCCGTCAAGGGCGCCGAGACACTGCGCGACCTGCACCTGCACGGCTGGACCGTACTCGTCGGCATCGCCGTCCTGATCACCTTCATGAACCTCGTCATCACCAGCGGCTCCGCCCTGTGGGCACTGGCAGCGCCGGTCCTCGTCCCCATGCTGATGCTCATCGGCATCGAGCCCGAGACCACCCAGGCCGTCTACCGCGTCGCCGACTCGGTCACCAACTGCGTCACCCCGATGAGCCCCTACTTCGTCATGGCCCTGGGCTTCATCCAGCAGTACCGCAAGTCCGCCGGCATCGGCACCCTGGCCTCCTTCACGATCCCGATCGCCGCCGTCGTATGGGTCGTCTGGGTCGCGTTCTTCGTGGCCTGGTACCTGCTGGGCATCCCGCTCGGCATCAGCTGAACCCGCCGCCCCGCCAAGGGACTTGACCCCCCACCGCCGTACAGGAAAGCAGATCATGACCGCGTCACCCGCAGCCGCCACCCTCACCGCCCGCGCCCAGGACGTCTCCTCGCGGATCGTCGAGGACATCCTGACCCTTGTCCGCCACGAGACCAGCAGCTACGACCTTCCCGGCCTCGCGACCGGCCTGGATCTCCTGCGTGAGCTGACCGTCCAGCGGCTCGGTCGGCCCGGCCACGAGGAGCGCCGTCCCGGTGGCGCGTGCGGCGACACCCTCACCCTGACCTACACCGGCACCGGCGCCGGGCATGTCGCGCTCGTCGGGCACTACGACACCGTATGGCCGACCGGGACACTCGCCGGATGGGAGCAGCCGGAGGCGGGCGAGGACGGGCGGGAGAGGTTGAGCGGACCCGGCATCTTCGACATGAAGACCGGTCTGGCGCAAGGGATTTGGGCGCTGAAGCTGGCCCGGGAGAGCGGTGCGTCCCTGCCCACCGTCACCTTTCTCTTCAACGGTGACGAGGAGATCGGTTCCCTGTCCTCGCGACCGGTGATCGAGGAGGTCGCGCAGAAGGCCGACGTCACGCTGGTGCTGGAACCGAGTGCTCACGGCGCGGTGAAGACCGCCCGCAAGGGCACCGGGATCTTTCAAGTCACCGCCACGGGCGTCGAATCGCACGCCGGGCTCGCGCCGCAGGACGGGGCGAGCGCGATCACCGCGCTGTCCGAGTTCGTGGTCGCCGCCGCGAAGGTCGCCGCGCCCGAGAAGGGCACCACCATCAACACCGGGCTGATCAAGGGTGGTTCCGCCATCAACGTCGTCGCCGGGCAGGCCTCCGCCGGTGTCGACATCCGGGTCAGCAGTGAGGCCGAACAGGCCCGGGTGGACGAGGAGTTGGACGCCATCAAGGTGAGTGACCCGCGCGTCCGTATCGAGATCGACCATGCATGGAACCGGCCGCCGATGACCCTCAACGCCGCCTCCGGCCCGCTGCTCGACCTCGCCCGCGAGGTCGCCCGTGACCAGGGCCGCGGCCGCCTGCCCGACACCGCCGTCGGGGGCGCGAGCGACGCCAACTTCGTCGCCGCGCTCGGCCTGCCGGTGCTGTGCGGCATGGGGGCGGTCGGCGACGGGGCCCATGCCCAGGGCGAGTTCATCTACCCCGACACGGTGCCCGCCCAGACCGCGCTGGTCGCGGGACTGCTGGGGCGACTGGCGGAACCGCTGCGGGGCTGAGCCGTGACGCCCCGCCCGGACCGGGCGACTGTGACCGGCCGGAACATCCGCGGGCGTCCAGGGTGGGGCGCGTCATCCGATCGAACCCTGACCGGGGACAATCGGTGCCATGACGGACGGTACGGACGGTAGAGACGACTCCAGCAGCCGCTTGGCCAGGATCGAGCGGCTGCTGGAGGACAGCGGGCGCGATGTGGTGCCCGCGTGGCGCCGGGTGACGCGCGGTGAGACACGGTGGGCGGTGGCCGCCGTGATCCTGCTGGCGGTCTTCCTGCAGCTGATGCTGCCGCACCGGCTCGCCTTCCGGCCGTACTGGCTGCTGCCGGCCCTGGAACTCGCCCTGATGGTCGGCCTGTTCGTCGCCAATCCTCGGCGGATCGAGCCAGGCACGCGGTGGCTGCGCTGGCCGAGCCTGGTCCTGACGGGCGTGATCAGCCTGGCCAACAGCTGGTCGGCGGCCCGGTTGGTGGTGGGCCTGGTCAGGGGCACCGAGGGTCTGGACGCCGGGCCGCTGCTGCTGACCGGCGGTGCCATCTGGCTGACGAACGTCATCGTGTTCGCCCTCTGGTACTGGGAGTGGGACCGCGGCGGGCCGATGGCGCGGGTCATGGCACAACGCCAGTACGCCGACTTCCTCTTCGTCCAGATGCAGAGCCCGGAGACCGCCCCACCGGACTGGGAACCGGCGTTCCTGGACTACCTGTACCTGTCCTTCACCAATTCCACCGCCTTCAGCCCGACCGACGTGATGCCGCTCTCCCGCTGGGCCAAGATGCTGATGATGGGCCAGTCCTCGGTCTCCGTGTCGATCGTCGTCCTGGTCGTCGCCCGAGCGGTCAACATCCTGCGGTAGTAAGGGGGTTGGGCTGGCGGAGAGCTGTCGAAGCTGTCGGATTCGCCACGCTCCCCGCAGCGGACAGCGACGCCAAGTACGCCTTTCCCAAGGCCTACTCGACGTCGCAGCCCATGTCCTGCTGATCCCGCCGGATCAGCAGGCGCCCTCGTCCTGCCAGGGGCCCCACTGGGAGGCACCGGGCACCTCGTTCTGGGTCCACCACTTGGCCGCCCAGTTGTGGTTGCCGTACGACACCTCGTTGCCCTGCGTGTAGACGGCCGTGGAACTCCATGCCGTCTTGCACGTGCCGGGGGTGGGTGTCGGAGTCGGGGTCGGCGTGGGCGTCGAGGTCGGCGGCGTCACGCCCGCGAACTGCACCGAGTACTTGGCGAAGTCCCACGCGTTCTGCGCCACGCTGGAGCAGGTCCCGGACGTCGTACCGCCGTTGTCGACCGGACTGCACTGACGGTCGCGGTTGAGGGACCAGAACGTGAAGCGGTCCATGTTGTGGCTGGTGGCGTAGTTCAGGACGGTCTGGAAGTCCGCCTGGGTGAAGTACTCGCCGGTGTCGCTGCGCCCGTTCATCCCCGAGAAGCCCTCGTGGGCGTACGCGGTCGCCTGGTCCCAGCCGAACGTGGACTGCAGGATGGAGTTGAAGTTGGTGAGCGCGCTGGTCTGCGAGGCCGCGCCGCTGAAGCCGCCGTCGAACGGCATGATGGAGAAGTTGTTCGGCGTGAACCCCTGCGACTTCGCCTCCAGCAGCATCTGCTTGCCGAACCAGCCGGTGCCGTCCGCCGTACCGGCCGTGGTGACGGAGACGTACAGGCCCGAGTTGTTCTGCTGGAGGATCTTCGCCGCGCCGATCTCGTTGTGGATGGCCGCGGTGTTCTCGTACTCCGGCTCCTCCAGGTCGAAGTCGATCGCGTGCAGGCCGTACTTGGTGATGACCTGCTGGTACGCCGCCGCGGTCGAGGCCGGGTCGGAGCAGGCCTGGCCGAGCTTGGTGCCGCCGTAGCCGCCGATGGAGACGGAGACGTCGCCGCCCTTGGCGCGGATCGTGTTGATCACCGACTGGACGGCGGTGTCCGAGGAGACCGGTGAGGTGCCGCCCCAAGTGGGGGAGCAGCCGCCGCCGTTGGGGGCGAGGACGAAGGCGAGCTGGAAGGCCTTGAGGCCGGTGGCGTCCATGATGGCGCCCGCGTCCGGCGGGTTGTTGTCCGTCGGCATCAGATAGGGGGCCGCGGCGTACCAGCGGTTGCTGAGCGCGGTGGCCGCGTTGGTGGCGCCCTGGGCGTTGGTCGCGATCAGCGCGGTCGTGCCCGCGGCGGCGGTCGTCACGGCGGCCGCCGCGACCAGACATGCACGAAGACGTGTCACGTTGTGCCTCCGGTGGGAGTGGGGGAGACACCCAGCTTCTGGTGCTGTCGCGGTCACGTCAATGGATTGGACTGGACCAAAGCTCACTTTGGACTAGACCATACGATTTCTTTACCGTCGGCCCGGCGGAGCGCATCACGCGACACGTTTGCGACTAGTGTCCCGGCTCACATGGCGTTACAGGGGCGGCGCCGACACCATGGTGCACGTCATCGGCAGGCTGAAGGGATCGGGAATGTTCCGCAAGGTGCTGGTCGCCAACCGTGGAGAGATCGCGATCAGGGCGTTCCGCGCCGGCTATGAGCTGGGCGCGCGAACGGTCGCGGTCTTCCCCCACGAGGACCGCAATTCGCTGCACCGGCTCAAGGCCGACGAGGCCTACGAGATCGGTGAACCCGGGCATCCGGTCCGCGCCTATCTCTCCGTCGAGGAGATCGTCCGCGCGGCCCAGCGAGCGGGAGCGGACGCGGTCTATCCGGGCTACGGGTTCCTCTCCGAGAACCCCGAACTCGCCCGCGCCTGCGAGGAGGCGGGCATCACCTTCGTCGGTCCCAGTGCCCACATCCTGGAGATGACCGGCAACAAGGCCACGGCGATCGCCGCCGCCCGCGCGGCCGGCGTACCGGTGCTCGGCTCCTCGGCGCCCTCCAGTGACGTCGACGAACTGGTCCGCGCCGCCGAGGACATCGGGTTCCCCGTGTTCGTGAAGGCGGTCGCCGGCGGCGGCGGACGCGGTATGCGCCGCGTCGAGGACCCCGCGACCCTGCGCGAGTCCATCGAGGCCGCCGCCCGCGAGGCCATGTCCGCGTTCGGCGACGCCACGGTGTTCCTGGAGAAGGCGGTCATCGACCCCCGTCACATCGAGGTGCAGATCCTCGCCGACGGCGAGGGCAACGTCATCCACCTCTTCGAGCGCGACTGCTCGCTCCAACGCCGGCACCAGAAGGTCGTCGAGCTGGCCCCCGCGCCCAACCTCGACCCCGCCCTGCGTGACCGGATCTGCGCCGACGCCGTCCGCTTCGCCCGCGAGATCGGCTACCGCAACGCGGGCACCGTCGAGTTCCTCCTCGACCCGGCCGGCAACCACGTCTTCATCGAGATGAACCCGCGCATCCAGGTCGAGCACACGGTCACCGAGGAGGTCACCGACGTCGACCTCGTCCAGGCCCAGCTGCGCATCGCCTCCGGTGAGACCCTCGCCGACCTCGGCCTCTCGCAGGAGACGGTCACCCTGCACGGCGCCGCGCTCCAGTGCCGTATCACCACCGAGGACCCCGCCAACGGCTTCCGCCCGGACACCGGCCGGATCAGCGCCTACCGCTCGCCGGGTGGCTCCGGTATCCGGCTCGACGGCGGAACCACCCACGCGGGTACGGAGATCAGCGCGCACTTCGACTCGATGCTGGTCAAACTCACCTGCCGGGGACGGGATTTCACCACCGCCGTCAACCGTGCCCGGCGTGCTGTCGCCGAGTTCCGCATCCGTGGCGTTGCCACCAACATCCCGTTCCTCCAAGCCGTGTTGGACGACCCGGACTTCCAGGCCGGACGGATCACCACCTCGTTCATCGAGCAGCGCCCGCAGCTGCTGACGGCCCGTCAATCTGCCGACCGTGGCACCAAGTTGCTCACCTACCTGGCCGACGTCACGGTCAACAAGCCGCACGGCGAACGCCCCGACCTGATCGACCCGACCACCAAGCTGCCGCCGGTCCCGAGCACCGAACCCCCGGCCGGTTCACGGCAGTTGCTTGCCGAACTCGGCCCCGAGGGCTTCGCCCGCCACCTGCGCGAGTCGCCCACGATCGGCGTCACCGACACCACCTTCCGCGACGCCCACCAGTCGCTCCTCGCCACCCGCGTCCGCACCAAGGACCTCCTCGCCGTCGCCCCGGTCGTCGCCCACACCGTGCCCCAACTCCTCTCCCTGGAGTGCTGGGGCGGCGCCACCTACGACGTGGCGCTCCGCTTTCTCGCCGAGGACCCCTGGGACCGACTGGCCGCCCTGCGTGAGGCCGTCCCCAACATCTGCCTCCAGATGCTGCTGCGCGGCCGCAACACCGTCGGCTACACGCCGTATCCGACCCAGGTGACCGACGCCTTCGTGCAGGAGGCCGCCGCCACCGGCATCGACATCTTCCGCATCTTCGACGCGCTGAACGACGTAGGCCAGATGCGGCCGGCCATCGACGCCGTACGCGCCACGGGAACGTCGATCGCCGAGGTCGCCCTCTGCTACACCTCGGACCTGTCCGACCCCAACGAGCGCCTCTACACGCTCGATTACTACCTCCGCCTCGCCGAACAGATCGTCGAGGCGGGCGCCCACATCCTCGCGGTGAAGGACATGGCGGGCCTGCTGCGCGCACCCGCCGCCGCAACGCTCGTATCGGCGCTGCGCCGCGAGTTCGGCCTGCCGGTCCACCTGCACACCCACGACACCGCGGGTGGCCAGCTGGCCACCTACCTCGCCGCGATCCAGGCCGGCGCGGACGCCGTGGACGGCGCGGTGGCCTCCATGGCGGGCACCACCTCGCAGCCGTCCCTCTCCGCGATCGTCGCCGCGACCGACTACTCGGACCGCCCCACCGGCCTCGACCTCCAGGCCATCGGCGACCTGGAGCCGTACTGGGAGAGCGTGCGCAAGATCTACGCCCCGTTCGAGGCGGGCCTCGCCTCACCGACCGGCCGCGTCTACCACCACGAGATCCCCGGCGGACAGCTCTCCAACCTGCGCACCCAGGCCATCGCGCTCGGCCTCGGCGACCGCTTCGAGGACATCGAGGCGATGTACGCGGCCGCCGACCGCATCCTCGGCCACCTGGTGAAGGTCACCCCGTCGTCGAAGGTCGTCGGCGACCTCGCCCTGCACCTGGTCGGCGCCGGAGTGAGCCCCGCCGACTTCGAGGAGTCCCCCGACCGGTACGACATCCCCGACTCCGTGATCGGCTTCCTGCGCGGCGAGTTGGGCACGCCGCCCGGCGGCTGGCCCGAGCCGTTCCGCACCAAGGCACTCCAGGGCCGCGCCGCCCCCAAGCCCGTACAGGAACTGAGCCCGGAGGACCGCACGGCCCTCGACAAGGACCGCCGCGCCACCCTCAACCGCCTGCTGTTCCCCGGCCCGACCCGCGAGTTCGAAACACACCGCCAGACCTACGGCGACACCAGTGTCCTCGACAGCAAGGACTTCTTCTACGGCATTCGCCCCGGCAAGGAGTACGCGGTCGACCTGGAACCCGGCGTCCGACTCCTCATCGAGCTGGAGGCCGTCGGCGAGGCCGACGAACGCGGCCTGCGCACCGTGATGTCCGCCCTGAACGGCCAACTCCGGCCGATCCAGGTGCGCGACACCGCCGCGGCCTCCGACGTCCCCGTCACCGAGAAGGCCGACCGCACCAACCAGGGGCATGTCGCGGCGCCGTTCGCGGGCGTGGTCACCCTCGCGGTCGAGGAGGGCGACGAGGTGGAGGCCGGCGTCACCGTCGCCACCATCGAGGCCATGAAGATGGAAGCGTCGATCACCGCACCGAAGTCCGGTCGGGTGTCCCGCCTCGCCATCAACCGCATCCAGCAGGTGGAGGGCGGCGACCTCCTCGTCGAACTGGGGTAGACGGTACGGCGACAGGCCGCCCCACCGGTGACCGGATCGGTCCGCTCCCGGACCCGATGCGGCCTGTCGCCACCCCACCCGCACGGCGCAGTCTTGGGACATGACCCGAGCACTGATCGTCATCGACGTCCAGGAATCCTTCCGCGCCCGCCCGCTGTGGGAGACCATCTCCGACCCGAAGGTCGCCGAACAGGCGAACCGCCTGGTCCAGCTCGCCCGCCGGGCCGGCGACCTTGTGGTGTGGGTCCTGCACTCCGAGCCCGGCAGCGGCGACGTCTTCGACCCGGCCCTCGGCCACGTCCGGCTCATCGACGGACTGGAGCGCGTGGACGGCGAACCGCTGCTCCACAAGACCTCGCACAACGCCTTCACTACCACCAACCTGCAGCAACTCCTCACCGAGCACGGCGTCCGCGAGATCACCGTCTGCGGTATCCGCACCGAGCAGTGCGTCGAGACCACCACCCGCGTCGCGAGCGACTTCGGCTACCAGGTCACCTTCGTCACCGACGCGACGGCGACGAACCCCATTCCGCACCGCGACGCGCCCGCCGAGCAGACCGTCGCCGAGCTCCTCGCCGACCCCCGCACGCTCCCAGCCGACGAGATCATCAGGCGCACCGAGTACGCCCTCGCCGGCCGCTTCGCCACCATCGCGACGGTCGACGAACTGGAAGCCGCCGCCGCACATCGGGCATGATGACCGGATCGTGAGCCACGTCGTCTTCTTCCTGGTACCCGGAGTCCACCTGCTGGACTTGGCCGGCCCCGCACAGGTCTTCTCCACGGCTGCCGATTTCGGACACCCCTACACGCTCTCCTACGTCGCCGAGCAGCCCCAGGTCACCAGCGCCCAGGGGCTGCCCCTGGCGGCCGGGCTCGACTGGCCCGAGCTCGGACCCGAGGACCTGATCGTGGTGCCGGGATGGCGAGCCGTCACCCTGGCCGACGCACCCACCGTCGGCGCTACGGCGCTGCAGGTCATCCGGGACCACCACGCGCAGGGCGGGACGGTGGCCAGCGTCTGCGCCGGAGCCGACGTACTCGGCCGGGCCGGACTCCTCGACGGCCGCCACTGCACCACCCACCACGACGTCCAGGACGAACTCGCCCTGCGCCACCCGAAGGCGACGGTCGTCCGCGACGTCCTGTTCACCACCGACGACCGGGTCATCACCTCGGCCGGCATCGCCAGCGGCATCGACCTCGCCCTGCACATCGTGGCCACCCGGCACGGTCCCGCCGTAGCCGCGCAGACCGCCCGCGACATGGTCGTCTACGCCCGCCGCAACGGCCACGAGCCGCAGACCAGCGCGATGCTCCGGCACCGCTCCCACCTGGACGACACGGTGCACCGCGCCCAGGACCTCATCGACACCCGCTTCGACGAGACGCTTCCCCTGCCCGCCCTCGCCTCGGCGGTCGGCGTCAGCGAACGCACCCTCACCCGCCTCTTCAGCCGGGCCACCAGACTCACCCCGCTGCGCTACCAGCAGACCCTCCGCGTCGAACGCGCAGAGCACCTCATCAGCCACGGCGCCACGATCGACGCCGCCGCCCGCACGGTCGGGTTCGAGGACCCCCGGATGCTGCGCCGACTGCGCGCCCGCACGCCGTAAATGAGGGGCGGCTCGGCAGGGACGCTGTTAGGTTGCCGGGTCGGCAGACCGCCGTATCGAAGCCCGACCGGCTCGCCACAGGAGTGCCCCAGTGATCCCACCCCGTCTGGCTACGCTGCTCGACCAGTTCGACTTCGCGTGCGAACGTCTCTCCGGCCGTATGACAGGGCCTGTCATAGACAGCGGCGACGGGACGGACACCCGGGTCGGGCCCATGACCGACGCGGAGTACTTCTGGGAGCCGGTGCCGGACTGCTGGTCGGTGCGACGGCGTACGGACGGCCCGGGAGCGCGCGCAACTACCCTGACGGGACAGGGCGATTGGGGGCGCGACGCCGCTGCCTATCCTCATCCCTGGCCGCCGCCCTTCACCACCATCGCGTGGCGCCTGAGCCATCTCTCCGAGCTGCTGACCATCCGTGCCGACCACACGGCCGGCAGCCGCACGTTGACCCGGGACGACTACTCCGTCAGCGGCGATGCCGCCGGTGCGGTCGATGCCTTCGACACCGGTGCCGGTGCCTGGCGGAAGGCACTGCTGAGTGCCGACGAGGCCGCGCTCGACACCGTCGGGTACTGCACCTATCCGCACGGCAGCGACGCGGAGGAGCCGTTCATCGACATCGTGTGGTGGGTCAACCAGGAAGTGCTGCACCACGGAGCCGAGATCGCCATGCTGCGCGACCTGTACCGGCACGGCAGTTGACGGCTTTCACAGACGGTTTCGCAGGCCGTCACAGGACCGCTCCCATGCGCCAGGGGACGATCTCCTCCGTTCCGAACCCGAGTGCCTCGGACTTGCTCTCGGCGCCGGAGGCCATGTCCACGAGAGTCTCGAACAGGGCGGTTCCGTACGTGAGTTGATCGGCGTGGCTCATGGCGGCCCCGGCGTCGAAGTCGATGTCGCCGCGCATCCGCTCGTACAGCCCGCTGGTGGTGCTGATCTTCAGGCAGGGGACGGGACGCGAGCCGAACAGTGAGCCGCGTCCGGTCGTGAAGGCGAGCAGGTTGGCGCCGCCGGCGACCATGCCGGTGGCCGACACCGGGTCGTAGCCGGGGGTGTCCATGAAGGTGAGGCCCGGCGCGGTGACCGGCTCCGCGTATCCGACGACGTCGTTCAGCGGGCTGGTCCCGGACTTGAGCACGGCGCCGAGGGACTTCTCCCAGATGGTCGTGATGCCGCCGGTCCGGTTGCCGCGCGACGGATTGTTGTCGAGGGTCGCGCCGTTGGCGGTCGTGTACTCCTGCCACCAGGCGATGAGTTGGTCGATGCGGGCCGCCGCCTCCGGGGTCGACGCCCTGTCCCGTAGGAGGTGGTGGGCGCCGTAGATCTCCGGGGTCTCGCCGAGAACGACCTTGCCGCCGGACGCGACGAGCAGGTCGGCCGCCACGCCGAGCGTGGGGTTGGCGGTCAGTCCGGAATAGGCGTCGCTGCCGCCGCACTGGAGGCCGAGGGTGAGTTCCGCGAGCGGGATCGGCACGCGGTGCGCCTTCGTGATGCGGGAGACCAGGTCCGCGATGCGGTCGAGCGCCGTGTTCACCGTCCTTGCGGTGCCGCCGAGTTGCTGGATGGCGAGGGTCTCCACCTCCATGCCCTCACTCGCGCCCATGCCCATGCTCAGGCCAGTGTTCTCGCTCTCGCCGAGGATGTTCTCCGGCTGGTTCACCTCGCAGCCGAGGCTGATCAGGAGGGCGCCCGCGACATTGGCGTGGCCGAGGTAACCGCGCAGTGTGCGCCGCAGGATGGCGTCCCCGGGAGTGCCCTCCGCCATGCCGCAGCCGAGGTCGTGCGGGAGCGCGATGACGCCGTCGAGGCCCGGCGTCCCCTTGTGCTGGTCGTCGGCGCGCAGGGCGATCATCCGGGCCACCGTGGCCGAGCAGTTCACGGTCGGGACCACGACGACGTAGTTCCGGGTGGCCGCGCGCCCGTCGGCCCTGCGGTAACCGAGGAAGTGGTCGCGGGTGGGGGAGACACCGGTCGGCGGTGTGCGGGCCGGCGGCGGGCTCGCGGTCGGCTCCTCCCACCGGCCGAGGCCCAGGTTGTGCACGTGGACGTGTCCGCCCGCCGGGATGTCGGCCAAGGCCACGCCGATGACCTCGCCGTACTTGCGGACCGGCGCGCCCTTCGGGATGGCGTGCAACGCGACCTTGTGTCCGGCGGTGATGTCCTCTGCTGCCGGTGCCGTGCCGTCGGCGAGTTCGACGAGCGCTCCGCGCGGCACATCGCCGAGGAGCAGCCCTATGTCGTCCACGCCGGGACGGGGCACCAGCGGCTTGACGGTCGCCGCCGGTCCCGGTCCCACTGAGTCACGGCGTTCACGGTTCACGTGATCGACCGTATGACGCCAACACCGTGCGGGGGAAAGACGGTTATCGATGGTCCGTCATCCGGAATACGAATGCGCCGTTCCCCAGGGGGAGTTGGGTCAGGCGCGGAACGGCCGGACGGGAACCCCCTCCGTCCCGGTCTCGACGACGAAGACCGAGCCGGACAGCGGGGAGTTGGCCAACTCCTCGGCGGACAGGCCGTTCCGCGCGGAGGTGATGAACAGACGGCCGTCCGCACCGAAGGCGCAACTCGTCGGCTGCAGGACGGGCACCGGAACGAGCCCGACGACGCGGCCCGTCGGGTCGTAGCGCCGCACTTCGCGTCCGCCGTGCATGGCCACCCAGAAGCACCCCTCGACGTCGACGGCGAGGCCGTCGGGTACGCCGACTCCCGCGGTCTTGGTCAGCACCTCCAGGCGGCCGAGTTCTCCCGGCTCGGCGTGGAAGTCCGCGCGGTACAGGAGGTTGGCGTAGCTGTCGGCGAGGTACATGACGGTGTCCTCGGCGTTCCAGCCGAGCCCGTTCGGCAGCACGAGTCCGTCCGCGACGACGACGCTCGGTCCGTCGCCGTCCCAGCGGTGCAGTCGGCCCTGGCCCGGTGCGAACTCCATGTCGTTGCTGCCGGCCCAGAACCTGCCGAGGGAGTCCACCTTGCCGTCGTTCATGCGCAAGTTGGGTTCGGGCAGCACGGTGTCGACCAGCGTCAGCCCGTCGCCGGTGACATAGCCGAACCCGTCCGCCACCGCGACGGCGAAACCGTCGTGCTTGGCGCGCGGTGCGACCGCGCCGATCATCGTGCCTACGTCCGTGACGGTCTGTCGACCAGTGGACAGGTTGTCCTGAAAAATCTTGCGGCCGTAGATGTCGACCCAGAGGAGATGCCCGGTGCGAGGATCGAACACCGGCCCCTCACCCACGTCCGACGTGTCATTGCGTACCGCCACATCGAGATTCGCGTACGTGCGGACATCGGCCATCGCGACTCCATTCGTTTTCCCTCAACCTGGCCCCGGTCACGCGTGATCGTCAACGCTGATTCACGGATGCCGGGTATTCGTTCCGCGAATGGGCCCGAGCCGCGTCACACCGGTGGAACGGCGGTCGTTCCTTCGGGCCTCGGTGCCTTTACCACCGCTCGGATGAAGGCTTGTGCGGCGGCGCCCAGCGGTCGTTCCGAGTGCCACCAGATTCCCACGTCCCGATATCGGTTGAGATGCTGGATGGGGCGCATTTCCATTCCTTCGCGCAGGATCATCACCGCGCCGAGATAGTTGATGATGCCGATTCCGTGTCCGGCGCGGACCATGGCGCCGAGAGTGGTCGGCTGATGGGAGACGGTTCCGGACGGCGCGACCAGGTCCTTGATGCTCAACTCGACCTCGGCCTCGTATCCGACGACCGTATTGGCGAGGGGATCACCGATCGTGATGACGCGTTGGTCCGCGAAGTCCGTCAGTTCGATCTCGCTCTTCTTGAGCAAAGGGTGACCGGTCGGGGCGAGCATGACGAAGGGTTCCCGCCACAACGGACGCATGGTGAAGCCGTGGTCGTGGGGCTCGGGCCGGACCGGGCGCAGGGCCACCGAGACCCGGCGCTCGGACAGTGCCGCCTCGATGAAGCCCGCGTCTCCGTCCAGGACCGCCACCCGGATCCGCGGGTGCTCCTTCTGCAGCGCCGTGATGACCGCCGGGAGGAATTCGGAACTCCCGCTGGCGAAACTCGCGACCGTGACGGTTCCCGAGATGTCGCCCCGGTCGGTCTGGCGCGCGGTGACCAATTCGTCGGCGGCGGCGAGAACAGATCGTGCCCGGGCCAGCAGAGCGCGCCCGTCGTCGGTGAGGGTGAGCGGTCGGATACGGCGTTCGATGAGCAGGCAGCCGAGTTCGCGTTCCAGATTCGCGATGTGCGCCGAGACGCGCGGTTGCGACAAATGCAACTTTTCGGCCGCTCTGGTGAAACCGCCGGTATCCACGACCTCGACCCAGGTACGCAACCAGGCCAGTTCGAGTGTCATTGACCGAACCTCCTCTCCTCGCAGTCGGACCACCGTCGGTTTGGAATTCCTTCCGACGGCATGTCATCTGCGCGGCAGATCATGTGTATTCGTATGTGGCCGTTGACGAATTCCGGCGGCCATGGCCGACTGGAACAATGACCGATCAGACTTCTTTCGGCACCGCCCGCGGGCTGCTGTCCGCGCACGGAGCGGACCTTCTTCGCGGCGACGACGGTGCCGTGATCACCTCCGTGGAGACCTACGCCCTCGCCGTGCCCCTGAAGCGGCCCATCGCCGACTCCACGGCCGCCATGGCGCACTGGACGGTACCCGTGGTCGAGATCCGCACCGCCGACGGCCTGGTCGGGACGGGGATCTCCGGCGTGCACTGCGCTCCCGAACTCCTCTCCGACGTGATCCTCTCCTACTATGCCGACGCCCTCCTGGACACCTCGTCGGAGGACATCCTGGGCACCTGGAAACGCCTGTACTGGCTGCCCACGCACTGGATCGGCCGGGCCGGCGTCGTCCACATGGCGCTCGCCATGGTCGACATCGCCCTGTGGGACCTCGCCGCACAGCGGGCCGGGATGCCCCTGTGGCGGCTGCTGGGCGGCACCCAGGAGAGCGTCGAGGCGTACAACACCGACGGCGGCTGGCTCAACCTCACCGACTCCGAACTGGTCCGGGATCTCACCTCGTTGGTCGACCACGGCTGGTCCCGGGTGAAGATCAAGGTGGGGCGCTCCGACTGGCGCGAGGACGCCCGACGCGTGCGCGCGGTCCGGAGGGCGCTCGGCGACGACGTGACCCTGATGTGCGACGCCAACCAGCGCTGGGACCTGTCGACGGCGAACCAGATCATGCCGGTCCTGGAGGAAGCCGCGATGGACTGGGTCGAGGAGCCGGTCCACGCCGACGACCTCCAGGCCCACGCCCGCCTCCAGTCCTCGACACGGCTGGACGTGGCGGCCGGCGAAAGCATCTACTCCTACCACCAGTTCGCCTCCTTCATGGCCGCCGACGCCATCCGCGTCGTACAGGCCGACGTCACCCGGGTCGGCGGGGTCACCGAGTTCCTGCAGATCGCGTCGCACGCGGCGGCACGGGGCCTGCGGTTCGCCCCGCACGCGGGCGACATGATGCAGGTGCACCAGCACCTGGTCGGCACCGTCCTGTCGGAGGTGCCGCCTCTCGTCGAGTTCATCCCCTGGACGCAGGACGCCTTCGTCGAGCGCAGCGTCGTACGCGAGGGGCTCATGGAGCGTCCGCACGGTCCGGGCGCCTCGACCGCGATCGATCCGGCCGCGCGTGTGCGGTGGCAGATCCCCGGAGTGGGCTCGGCCAGGACCCTCTGAGACCCCCGCCCATCCACCGACGGAAGGATCGAGATGACCGAGTCGCCCCTGAGGCACACCGAGGAGCGCGTGGCCGTCGTCACCGGCGCGGGCCAGGGAATCGGGCGCGCCATCGCCGTGGCCCTCGCGGCCCGTGGCGTACGGGTCGTCGTCACCGACCGCAACACCGAGACCGGCATCGCCGTGGCCAAGGAGGTGGGCGGCGACTTCCTGTCCCTGGACGTGTCCGACCCCCGGGCCGTGGCCGGGGTGGCGGGCGAGGTCGTACGGCGCTTCGAGCGCGTCGACGTCCTGGTCAACAACGCCGGCATCGCCCACGAGGACGAGGCCCTCGACGTGACGGACGAGATGTGGCACCGCGTCCTCGACGTCGACCTGACCGGCACCTTCGTGGCCTGTCGCGAGTTCGGCCGCCACTTGGTGCGCCAACGGTCCGGTTCGATCGTGAACATCTCCTCCATCGCCGCCTTCATCGGCTCCAACCCCGAGTACCACGTCGCCTACGACGTCGCGAAGGCCGGGGTCTCCCAGCTGGCGCGGTCGCTCGCGGTCGAGTGGGCGCGGCATGGGGTCCGGGTCAACGCCGTCGCGCCGGGCCGGACCCGCACCCCCATCCTCGACACGGTCGGGATGGACGACCCGCAGCGGATGACGCAGTGGATCGACCAGATCCCGATGGGCCGGTTGCTGGAGGCCGAGGAGATCGCGGCCGCCGTGGTGTTCGTGGCGCTCGACGCGGCCGCGATGACCGGGCAGACCCTCCTCGTCGACGGCGGCCAGATCGCCCAGTGACACGGTCACCGACGCTTGCCCTCAACCGACACCGAGGGCAAGCGTCTCTCCCTCGGCGAGCCGGACTTCGAGGACGTCGGCGCCGTAGCGCAGTCGCACGTCCGCAGCCCGTGACGCTCGGATCGACGCGACTGCCAACTGCCCGCCGCGCCAGCGGATGTCCACGGTGAGACCGCCGCGAGCGCGCAGTCCGCACACGCTTCCGTCGGGCCAGTCGGCGGGCAGCGCGGGAAGCAGTTCTACGTCCCGGCCGTCGGACTGCAGCAGCATCTCGGCGACTCCCGCCGTGCCGCCGGCGTTGCCGTCGAAGGAGTAGATGTTCTGCGCGGCGCCGGCCACCCCGCCGGCGGAGAACGTCATCAGGTTCGCCTCGCTGGCGTCCGCGATCA
Organism: Streptomyces sp. NPDC058469; assembly: GCF_042721125.1. Taxonomy (NCBI): domain Bacteria; kingdom Bacillati; phylum Actinomycetota; class Actinomycetes; order Kitasatosporales; family Streptomycetaceae; genus Streptomyces; species Streptomyces sp. NPDC058469. Next base: position 13,316 of record NZ_JBHXME010000131.1, on the reverse strand, counting down.
GGCTGGTGAGGTGCTTCAGGGCCGCCTCGCCGTTGAGGAGACGGGCGTAGTAGACGGTGAAGTTGGCCTCGCCCCATTCGGTCTGCTCCCAGCCCGGGGCCTGTTGCCTGCGTTCGATGGTGACCTCCGCGGCGCGTGCGAGGTCCGGTGTGTCGCGCGGGGTGATCTGGCGCTCCGGGAACAGGGCGCTGAGATGGGAGGTGTGCCGGTGGCTCGGCTCGGCCTCCTCGTAGTCGTGCAGCCACTCCCGCACCTGCCCGTGCCGCCCGATCCGCAACGGCGGCAGCCGACGGCGCGCGGCGGCGATCCTCCTCCTCAAGTCGGCGTCGACACCGAGGAGTTCGGCGCTCTCCGCGCAGATCCGCAGCACGGCCTCCATGAACACCCGGTCCGCGGTGGCCCCCATGGACACCGAACAGCGGCTGCCGTCAGGCGCGAGATACCAGTTCTCCGGCGACTCCGACGGCCCGGTGACGAGCAGGCCGTGTTCCGGTTCCTCGACCGCGTAGGCGAGGAGGAACTCGGCGGCCCCGCGCAGGATCGGGTACGCGCGCTCCCGGAGGAACGTCTCGTCACGGCCGTACTCGAAGTGCTCCCACAGTTGGAGGGCGAGCCAGGCCCCGCCGGTCACGTTCATGCCCCAGCCGATGCCGGAGCCGGGTGCCGTGTACCCCCACGCGTTGGTCACCGTGTGCGCGACCCAGCCCGGCGCGCCGTACAACTCGTCGGCGGTCGCCCGGCCGTGGTCCGCCAGGATCTCCAGCAGTCCGAACAGCGGCTCGTGGCACTCGGCCAGGTTGGTCGACTCGGCGGCCCAGTAGTTCTGCTGGGTGTTGATGTCCAGATGGAAGTCGTTCGTTCAGGGCGCGCTGCTCGCCAGGCCGTCGTTCCACAGACCCTGCAGGGCAAGTGGCAGAGGGGAGTTGGCGCGGGAGCCGGCCATCGTCAGGTAGCGGCCGAACTGGAAGTAGAGGGCTATGAGTTCGTCGTCGGCCTTCCCGGAGGCGAGCCGCTCGCGACGGGCGTCGGTGGGCCGGGCCGCGAGGTCGGGCGGAGCCGAACCGAGATCCAGGGAGACCCGTCGCATCAGCGCCCGATGGTCCCCGATGTGCGCCGCCCGGACCGCCTCGTAGCCGACCTCCAGGCCCGCGGACAGCAGCGATTCCGCGCGCGCTCGCGGGTCCGCTCCTGCCCAGTCGGTCCCTACGACGACGTAGACGACCGCGCTGTCGGCACCTTCCAGGCGAAGTGTGTCTCCCGTGCGGTGCGCGGTGCCGCCTTCGGCCTGGAGGTGGGTACGGATCTCCAGCGCGACGCCCTGCTGCCCGTCGCTGTGCAGGCTCTCGTATGCGTGGCCGTTGAAGGTGACGCACGAGTCCGTCGCGGTCGTGTCACCGGGGAGTACGCCGTCCCGGATCGAGAGGGCGAAGGCCAGCGATCCGGGCCGGTCCGCGGTGAGGCGGATCGCGATCAGGCCATGGGGGTTGGTGGCGAACACCTCGCGGGTGAAGCGGACTTCGTCCTGTACGTACGTGACCGTGGCGAGGCCCGTGTCCAGGTCCAGCGTCCGTTGGTACTCCTGGGCCGAAACCCCGTCAGGGAAAGCGAGTTGAACTTCTGGCAGGGGCATGTTCGTCCCGAACGACGGTGCCCTGCCCGGGAGATGCTCGGCGGCGAGCCGCTGCGCCTCGGCGTAGTCGCCCGCGAAGAGGAGTTCGCGGATGCGCGGGACGTGCTGCCGGGCGGTCGGGTTGAGGTCCGTTGTGGAGGGGCCGCCGGACCATGCGGTCGACTCGGAGAGCTGTATCCGCTCCCGGTCGGTGCCGCCGTGGATCATGCCGCCCAGACGGCCGTTGCCGATGGGCAGGGCTTCGAACCAGCGGGTGGCGGGGCGGTCGTAGCGGAGCGTTCCTGGCGGGACGTGGACATCGCGGAAGCTCTGGTCCGGGAAAGCTTTCAGCATGGCATGCGCTTTCGTGACGGTGTAGAGGGGGCGGCTCAGGCTGAACTCGGCTGTGTTGTGGGCTACTTGGCGGGGGCGAAGACGTGCTGCGCGGCGACGGCGGCGCCTCCGCGGGCCCACTCCTCGAAGGGGAGGGGTCTGACGACCAGGTCGCAGTCGGCCGCGGCGCCGAAGGCACGGGCGGCGAAGGTGGTGCGGATCTGGTCCTCGTACAGGTCGTAAGTGGCCACGCCCTCACCGGAGATGATGATGCGTTCCGGTCCGATGAGGTTGGCCACGGACGCCAGGGCGAGGCCCAGGGCGTGGCCCGCCCGGGCGAAGACCGCGCGGACGTCGGCGTTGCCGGCATGGGCGAGGCGGACCGCGCCGTCCATCGTCAGCGCCGGGTCGCCCGTCGCCCGGCGGGCCTGCTCCGTGATGGCCTGGGTGGACGCGACGGCCTCGACGCAGCCGGTGTTGCCGCAGGTACACACGCGGTCGGTGCCGCCCACGGGAAGGTGGCCGACCTCTCCCGAGACGCCGTGCGCACCGGAGACGACCCGGCCGCCGATGGAGATGCCGCAGCCGATGCCCGCGCCGACGGTGACCAGGGCGAACGACGACAGTCCGACCCCGACGCCGAACCACTGTTCCGCGACGGTCAGGGCACGGACGTCGTTCTCGATGACGGTCGGCAAGTCCGTTGCCGTCTGGACGAGTTGGGCCAGGGGCACGCGGCGCCAGTTCAGGAAGGGTGAGTACTGGGCGGTCCCGGTGTGGCCGTCGACGTCCCCGGAGATCGTGACGCCGATGCCGTGCAGGGCACCCGGTTCGTGCGGCGCCGCCTTCGCGTTCAGCTGGTCGACGAGCCGGGCGACGGCCAGGACGACCGTGCCGACGTCACGCGAACCGAGGACGGCCCGCGCGGTGGCCAGGGGCCGTGCGGTCAAGTCGGTGAGCGCGCCGATGAGTTCGTCACCGGTGATCTTCACGCCCACGAAGCGGGCGCGCTCGCCACGCACCGCGATGAGCGTGGCCGGCCGGCCCGGGGTGCGCTCGGCAGAGCGGCCCAGCTCGCTGATCCAGCCGTCGGTCAGCAGGGGAGTGGCGACCTTCGTGACCGCGCCGGGCGACAGGCCGGTACGGCGCCCGATCTCGGCGCGCGTGAGCGGGCCGTGGGCGAGGAGGGTCTGGAAGAGCAGAGCGGCCGCGGGTGGCTGATCGGCGAGCGTCATGCGGCGACCATACATTTCCATTGGAAAAGAAGAAAGAAGAAGGATCGCGGCGTTCGGCGCCCGTCTCCTCTACTCATCGCCCGAATCCTGCTCCATTCTTTCCGCGAATGTCGATGATTCGCGCTGCGCAATATGTTGACGGTGGAAGAAAAGCCTGGCTACATTCGCGGCACCTCACGACAGGTGGATGGGACGTCCACCGACGCAGGTGGCGGCCGGTTTCCTCCCCGACCGGCCGCGTAAGTCATCGCGGGCTGCGCTCTCCAACGGGCGTCGCCTTACGGCCGCTTGGGCGGAACCGAACGCCCACTCACCAATTCCCCATGCGGCTGACCGTGCAGGGGCACTTCCGGTCCTTCCCAGGGCCCCGCCGTGCCTTTTCGCGCCGAGATGGAGTAAACACATGGCTCGTCCAGCAGGACCCGCATCCTCCGTACGCCACAGACTTCGTGCGGGCGGTGCGCGCCTCCGGCACCTCTCCGTCGTGGCCGCCACCGCACTCGTCGTGTCCCTCGCGGCACCGACCGCGGCGTCGGCGACGGACTCCTCCCCGGCGCCGACGAGCGCGGGCCACCAGCAAGCCGTCCTGGCCGCCAAGCCGTATATGGGCTGGAGCAGTTGGAGCCTGGAGGCGACCAGTTATCCCGGCTACGGCGGGGTGAGCTGGCTCACCGAGGCACACGTCAAGCAGCAGGCCGACGTGGTCGCCTCGAAGCTCAAGTCCCACGGCTACGAGTACATCAACGTGGATGCCGGGTGGTCGAGTGGCTTCGACGGGTACGCCCGGCCGACGGCGAACCCCACCACGTTCCCGCACGGCATGAAGTCCCTGGGCGACTACCTCCACCACAAGGGCCTCAAGTTCGGGCTGTACCTGGCCGTGGGCCTCGACCCCGCCGCGTACGGCGACGGGAAGACCGCCATCCACGGCGCGCCCGGCTGCACCACCTCGGACATCGTCTACCCCGACCTGCGCAAGACCAACGGGTGGAACTCCGCGTACAAGATGGACTTCACCAACCCCTGCGCACAGAAGTACATCGACTCCGTCGCCGACCAACTGGCCGGCTGGGGCGTGGACTTCCTGAAGGTCGACGGCGTGGGGCCGGGCTCGTGGCAGGGGGACGCGGACCACGACAACACCCCGGACGTGAAGGCCTGGCACACCGCGCTCCAACAGACCGGCCGTCCCGTCCAGTTGACGCTGTCCTGGTCACTGAGTCACACCCAGGCGGCGACCTGGAAGGCCAACTCCAACGGCTGGCGGATCGACACCGACGTCGAGTGCTACTGCGACACGCTGGTGACGTGGGACAACTCCCTGAAGGTCCGCTGGAACGACGTCGTCCAGTGGATCGACGACGCCGGACCCGGGCACTGGAACAACCTGGACTCCCTGAACGTCGGAGCCGGCGCCATGGACGGCCTCACCGAGGCCGAGCGGCAGAGCTACACCACGCTGTGGGCCATCGAGTCGGCGCCGCTGTACTCGGGTGACGACCTCACCAAACTCGACGCGTACGGGCTGAAGTTGCTCACCAACGACGAGGTCATCGCCGTCGACCAGGCCGGTCATCCCGCACGGCCCGTCAGCCAGACCACGAACCAGCAGACCTGGTACGCCCGTAATCCCGACGGCAGTTACACCGTCGCACTGTTCAACCTGGGCTCCCAGGCCGCCGATGTCACCGCGGACTTCGCCGATCTGGGCATCAGCGGGACGGCCTCGGTCCGTGACCTGTGGCAGCACCAGAACCTCGGCCGCGTCTCCGGTCATCTGACGGAGAACCTGCCGGCGCACGGCTCGCGGCTCTTCACCTTCACGCCGAACGGGCAGGGCGCCAACCCCGGTACTCCGCTGGGCGTCCACGGCACGGCCGCCACGTCCACGAGCGTCTCGCTGGACTGGGACAAGGTGAACACCGGCGCCTCGCCCGTCACCCGCTACACCGTCTACGCCGACGGCCGGCCCGTGACCACGAGCACCGGCACCACGGCCACCGTTCCCGGACTGAGTGCCGCGAACGCCCACACCTTCACGGTCGTCGCCCGCGACGCCGAGGGCCGAACGTCCGCTCCAAGCAAGGCGGTTGGGGTCACCACGCCCGTGTCCGGAGGGCCCACCGCCTACGAGGCCGAGGCGCCCGGCAACACCCTCACCGGCAACGCCGTCGTCGCGGGCTGCGGCGCCTGCTCCGGCGGACAGAAGGTCGGCAACCTCGGCGGCGGTGAGGTGGCCGTCAACCACGTCAGCGCCCCGAAGGACGGCACGTACCTGATGAAGCTGGACTACGTGGACGCCGACTCAAGTCGCGTCATCGACCTGACCGTTGGCGACACCACTCTCCAGATCCCGGTGCCCGGCACCAACGACAACGGCTGGGGTTCCCCGCAGTCGCTCACCGTCCCGGTGCCGCTGAAGGCCGGTGACAACACGATCCGCTTCGGCAACGCCACCGACTACGCGCCCGACATCGACAAGATCACCGTCTGATCCATCCGTTCGTACCGCACGAAGGAGGGTGCTGTGGTGGTCACATCACAGGGCAACCACGCAACGTCGGTGAAACCGCGGTCCGGTGAGCCGGGCGCGGTGGCCACCACGGCCACCTCACCGGGCAAGGGCCCGACCAGGAAAACGCGACGCAACACCGCCACCAGGTCGGCGGCGGCACGCCGCCGGGACCTGCCGGTCGCCCTGCTGCTCATCCTGCCCGCCGTGGTCGGCTTCGCGATGTTCTACGCCTATCCGACCCTGCGCGGCATCTACCTCAGCTTCACCGACTTCCACGTCCTCTCGCCGCCGCAGTGGGTGGGACTGGCCAACTTCCGGGAGCTGTTCGGGGACGACGTCTTCTGGCACTCGCTGCTCGTCACCGTCTACTTCGTCCTCCTGTCCGTCGCCTTCGGCACGGTGATCTCCCTCGTGACCGCGGTCGTGCTGCACCGGGTGACCCGGTCGTCGGTCCTGCGCGGCGTGATCCTGCTGCCGTTCCTGATCTCCAACGTCATCGCCGCCCTGGTGTGGCAGTGGATGCTCGACCCGACCCTCGGCATCGTCAACATCGCCCTCAAGCACCTGACCGGCCACTCCATCCTGTTCTTCGGCAGCGGGGGCTGGGCGATCCCCTCCCTTGCGGCGATCAGCGTCTGGAAGTGGATGGGCTACTACGCCCTGCTGATCTTCGCCGGCCTGCAGACCATCCCGTCGACCATCTACGAGGCGGGCCGGGTCGACGGCGCGAGCGAGGTGCAGATGTTCCGCCGGCTCACGGTGCCCCTGCTGCGGCCGATCCTCGTCATGGTGGTCGTCCTGACGGTGATCAACTCCTTCCAGGTGTTCGACATCGTCCAGGTCACCACCGAGGGCGGCCCGGCCAACGCCTCGAACGTGCTGCAGATGTACATCTACCGCAAGGCCTTCCGGCAGTTCGACTTCGGCTACGCCGCCACCATGTCGCTCGCCCTGTTCGCCCTGCTCATCGCGGTCACCTTCACCCAGCTGCGGCTCGCCCGCGCCAACGAATCCGACCTGAACTGAAGGAGGCCGCCACCATGGCTGTCACCATCGCACCCGGCCCGGCGGCCGTCCCGCGCCGCCCGTCCCGCAATGACACCCGCAGGTTCTCACCCGGCCGGGCCGTCGCCTGGAGCTACCTCGGCGTCATCGTCCTCGTCACGCTCTTCCCGTTCTACTGGATCCTGCGCACCGCGCTGTCGAACAACTACCAGCTGGCGACCAACCCGTCCTCGCCGCTCCCGGTGGGCTTCACCTGGGGCGCCTTCGAGCGGGTCCTGGGCCTCGCCTCCACCTCGGACGCCCTGGCCCAGGGCGGCTCCGGCGCCACTCTCGACATCGCGCTCTACCTGCGCAACTCCGTGATCTACGCAACCGTGCAGACCGCGATGGTCGTGCTGATCTCGGCAGCCGCCGCCTACGCGTTCTCCCGGCTCCACTGGCGTGGCCGCGACCTGGTGTTCAACATCCTCATCAGCGCCCTGATGGTGCCCACCGTGTTCACGCTGCTCCCCAACTTCGTCCTCGTGAAGGACCTCGGGCTCACCGACACGTTCGCCGGACTCATCCTCCCCGGCGGGCTCTTCCAGGCCTTCACGCTGTTCTTCCTACGGCAGTTCATGCTCGGCCTGAGCAACGAGGTCGAGGAGGCCGCCATCATCGACGGCGCCGGCCCGCTGCGGATCCTCTTCCGGATCATCCTGCCGATGTCGTCCGCGCCGATCGCCACCGTGTCGCTGCTGATGTTCGTCAACGCCTGGAACGACTACTTCTGGCCGCTGCTGATCGCCAACGACCCGGGCGTCCAACCCCTCACCCTCGCCCTCGGCGTCTTCAAGCAGTCCTCGCCCCAAGCCGCCCCCGACTGGGCGGGTCTGATGGCCGCCGCCCTCATCGCGGCGCTGCCGATGCTGCTGCTCTTCATCGCCTTCGGCAAACGCATCGTCAACTCCATCGGCTTCTCCGGCCTCAAGTGACCAGTGAAAGAAGGAACCATGAGAGTTCGCAAGGCTGTGGCACTGGGAGCCGCGCTCACTCTGACGGCCCTCGTATCCGCCTGCTCCTCCAACTCCGGTAGCAGCTCCGGCTCTTCGACCCTGAACTGGTGGACCTGGGACGACAAGCAGGCCGCCGCCTACAAGGTCTGCGCCACGGACTTCGAGAAGGCCAACCCGGGCGTCAAGGTGAAGATCACCCAGTACAACGTCGTGGACTACTTCACCAAGCTCACCGCCGGCTTCGTGGCCGGCAAGGCTCCCGACGCGTTCCAGAACAGCGTCCAGTTCTTCCCGGAGTACGCCGACCAGCACCAACTGCTCCCGCTGGACGACTACATCAAGAAGGACAAGTTCGACCTGTCGCGGTTCTCCGTCGGAGTCGACTCGTGGAAGTACACCGACGGCCACCAGTACGGCCTGCCCCTGGACTGGGCGGCCACCGGCCTCTACTACAACACCGGCATGCTCACCAAGGCCGGCTACACCGCCAAGGACGTCCAGAGCCTGAACTGGAACCCCGACAACGGCGGCACGATCGGCAAGATGATCGCCCATCTGACCGTCGACACCAAGGGCCGACGCGGTGACGAGCCGGGATTCGACAAGGCGAACATCAAGACCTACGGCTTCGGTCAGCTGGCCGCCAAGGACTTCCTGGGCCAGTCCACGTGGAGCTCCTTCGTCTCCACGACGGGCTGGCGGCTCGGCAACAAGGCCAACTGGCCCACCCAGTTGAACTACAACGATCCGCGCCTGGTGAAGACCATGGACTGGATCCGCACGCTGGTGGCTAAGGGCTACGCCCCCAAGATCGGTACGTTCACCAACACCGTGTCCGACGTCGACCTGCTGTCCTCGGGCAAGGTCGCGATGGAGACGGGCGGATCGTGGTCGGCGTCCACCTTCGCCAAGATCCCCGACGTCAAGGTCGGCATCGCGCCCACGGTCCTCGGTCCCGACAACAAGACCCGTGCCGTCTTCAGCAACTCCAACGGCAACACCATCTGGGCGGGCACCAAGAACCCCGACCTGGCCTGGAAGTGGGTCTCCTACATGGGCTCCGAGGCATGCCAGACCAAGGCGTCGGCGACCGGCACCTTCTTCCCGTCCATCCCCGCCTCGATGGACGCCTCCGCCAAGGCCCTCAAGGCGCAGGGCGTCGATCTGACGGTCTTCACCGACATGCTCAAGAACAAGGAGCTCTACCCGTCACCGGACTTCCGCAACGGCGCGGCCCTGCAGGACGCGATCGAGCCGCTGATCGAGGGCTACTTCGCCGGGCAGAAGGGCGACAGCGTCTTCGCCGACATGCAGGCCAAGACCAAGACCATCCTCACTCAGAAGTAACAGCCGCCCCCCGGCGCACCGCGGCCGGACGCGTCCCCTACGGCGCGTCCCGCCGCCCTCCCCGAAAAGAGACTGCATGCCCACAACCCCCTCGCGCGTCGTCAGCCTGCGCGCGGCCGGCACCTGCCTCGCCGTGGAACTCACCGAACCGGTCCCCAGGGTCCTGCACTGGGGTGCCGACCTGGGCGACCTCACCCCCGACGACCTGACGTCCCTGAGCCTGACCGCCGAACCCTCGATCCTCAACAACGCCCCCGACATCCCGCGCCGCTTCACCGTCTGGCCCACCGAGGCCGACAGCTGGTCCGGCACCCCGGCCCACCACGGCCACCGGGCAGGCACCGCCACCGCACCCCGCCCCATCCTCACCGGGGCCACTCACCGTACGGACCCCGAGGGCGGCGGCGTACTCCAACTGCACCTGACCGACGCGGCATCGGCACTGGACATCACCCTCACCTACACCCTCGACCCCCACGGAATACTCACCGCCGACGCCGTCATCTCCCGCGCGGACAGCGCCGATACGACGCCCTACGACCTGGCCGGCGCCCTGACCCTGCTGCCCCTGCCGCGCCGGGCCGCCGAGATCCTGGACTTCACCGGGAAGTGGAGCCGGGAACGCTCCCCGCAACGCCATCCGCTGCACCACGGCGCCCATGTGCGCGACGTACGACGCGGAAAACCCGGCGTCGACTCGCCGCACCTCCTGACGGTGGGCGTACCCGGCTTCGGATTCCGCACCGGAGAAGTGTGGGCCGTACACGTGGCGTGGAGCGGCGACCAGCGCTATCTCGTCGAGCAACTCCCTGAAGGAGCAGGCGTTCACGCCTCCGCGCTCGGCGGTGGCGCACTCCTCCGCGCGGGCGAGATCCGCCTGGCACCCGGCGACACCTACCGCACTCCCCGCTGCCACTTCGCATGGTCGGCGAACGGCCTGGACGGCATCGCCGACCGTTTCCACCGCCACCTGCGCGCACGGCCCCAACACCCGTGCGGCCCCCGGCCCTTGGTGCTCAACAGCTGGGAAGGGGTCTACTTCGACCACGACCTGGCTCGGCTGCGAGCCCTTGCGGAGCGGGCCGCCGCGGTGGGGGTCGAGCGGTTCGTGCTCGACGACGGCTGGTTCAGCGGGCGCCGGGCCGACACCGCGGGCCTCGGCGACTGGCTCGCCGACCCGACCGTCTGGCCCGACGGACTCAGCCCGCTCGCCGACCATGTCCGGTCGCTGGGCATGGACTTCGGACTCTGGGTCGAGCCGGAGATGGTGAACCTCGACTCCCACCTCGCCCGCGCCCACCCCGACTGGATCCTCGGTCCCGCCGCAGGCCTCGGCCCGACCGCCCGCCATCAGCACGTCCTGGACCTCTCCCGCCCCGAGGTCTTCGACTACCTGCTGAAGTCACTGGACGCGCTCGTCGGAAGCTACGACATCGCCTTCCTCAAGTGGGACCACAACCGCGAACTCCACGAAGCCGTGCACGCTCCAGGCGACCGGCCAGCGGGCCATGCTCAGGTCGAGGCGCTGTACCGGCTGCTGGACGCGGTCAAGCAGCGTCATCCCGGACTGGAGATCGAGAGCTGCGCGAGCGGCGGCGGCCGGGCCGACCTGGGCGTACTCGAACGCACCGACCGGGTGTGGCCCTCGGACTGCAACGACCCCGTGGAACGCCAGGCGATCCAGAACTGGACCGTCCAACTCCTCCCACCCGAACTCGTCGGCACCCACGTCGGCGCAGCCCGCAGCCACACCACCGGACGCGTCACCTCCGACACGTTCCGCCTGGTCACCGCCCTCTTCGGCCACGCGGGCATCGAGCAGGATCTCGCCGAGTGTTCGGAGGCGGAACTGGCCAGACTGACCGCTTGGACCGCTCTCCACCGCGAACTGCGTCCCCTGCTGCACAGCGGTCGCACGGTCCGCGCCGACCTGGAGGACGAGGCCCGGGTACTGCACGGAGTCGTGGCCCAGGACGGCTCACGGGCGCTGTACTCCTGGGCGAGAGTGGCCACTTCCCCCGAGGGGCAGTCCGGCCGTACGCCGTTTCCCGGCTTGAGCCCTGACGCCCGCTACCAACTCCGCGTACGCACCGACCTCGGCCTGCCCTCCTTCCACCAGATCGCATCGCCCGCGTGGCTGACGGCCGCACAGGAGGACTGGCTGAGTCTGCCCGGCTCGGTGCTGGCCACCGCCGGCCTGCCCATGCCCACCCTCAACCCCGAGCAGGCACTCCTCATCGAGGTCCGCCGCCAGGACTGAAGGATGCGGCGAAGTCACCTGACATCAGCTGGAGTTCGGGCTCCCGGAGACCACGACGGACACGGGGAAGCCGGCGCACTTCGCGCATCAGCAGGCCCGGTGCCCACTCCAGGTCGGCCGCGTCCACGGCCAGTTCCAGACTCTCGACGCGCTCCAGCATCGCGGTGATCGCGACCGTGGCCTCCATCCTGGCCAACGGCGCCCCCAGGCAGTGGTGGATGCCGTGGCCGAAGGCGACATGGCCGGCCGACCGCCCGAGGCGGAAGGAGTCCGGCTCCTCGAACCGGGCCGGGTCCCGGTCGGCCGCGGCGAGGGACACCAGCAGCATGTCGCCCCGGCGCACCGGCACTTCACCCACCCGCATGTCCTCGGTGGCGAAACGCTCGGTCGCGGTGAGCACCGGCCCGTCCAGGCGGAGGAACTCCTCCACCGCCGTGGGAACGAGGGCGGGATCGGCCCGCAACGCCTTGAAGAGGTCCGGCCGTTGGACGAGTCCGAGGAGAACGGCACCGATGAGGTTGGCGGTCGTCTCGTACCCGGCGATCAGGAGGAGGAAGGCCATACCGACCAACTCCGGGTCGGTGAGCCGGTCGTCAACGGTGTCGTTGGCGAGCGCGCTCAGCAGGTCCTGCCCGGGGTCGGCCCGCTTGGCCGCGATCAGCTCGGCGAGATACCCGCTCATCCACACGTAGGCCTCCTCCCGGTCACTGCCGGCGACCGGGGACACGATCTGTTCCGAGGCCCAGCGGAACCTGTCCCAGTTGTCCAGCGGCACGCCTAGCAGTTCGCAGATCACGGCGATGGGGACGCGGGCGGCGAAGCCGTCGACCAACTCCGGTGTCTCCTGGGCCAGTACGTCGTCCGCGAACCGGCCCGCGATCTCCTGCGCGCGGGGTCGCAGTGCCTCGATCTGCCGCGGTGTGAAGGCGCGGGTCACCAGCTTGCGGAGCCGGGTGTGCTCAGGAGGGTCCACGGTCAGCATGTAGTCGCGGCCGGGCACACCCTCGCCGAGGCCACGGTCACGCTCCAGCAGCCGGCGCCCGACCCGGCCGCGCTGTTCGCACGGCCCACCGTCAACCTCCGGCACTTCCCGCGCCTGGTCTCCGGCCAGTACGACAAGCCCGCCGTGCACGAGCTGGTGATGGCCGAGTTCAACGACCGGCACCTCGCCGACGTGTGGACCGGCACCGGCGACATCACCCTGTTCGCGGCCCGTGGCGAGGAACTGGCGGACCTGGCTCCGGTGCGTACCGGCGCCGGTTTCCGGGCCTCGATGTCCTGCAGCGTGACCGACGTACGCCGGCTGGACGCATAGCGGCACGGGCGGGGCTCACCTCCGTTGTCGTGACGACAGACACTCGCGCGATCGCGACCGACAGGCCACAGGTCGAGCGGGATGTCGTCGCTTGAGGTTCTTTGCTTGAGCACGCTAATCTGCACGGATGACCGCCGCCGAGGAATCCCTGACCGCACAGGAAGAGCGTTTCTGGCGTGCTCTGATGCGGGTCATCGTCGCGCTGCCGCGTTCGCTGGACGACGATCTGCTGCGGGCGACGGGACTGACGCTCACCGAGTACGTCGTCCTGATGAGCCTGTCCGAGGCCGAGAACCAGGAACTCCGCATGGCGGATCTCGCGGCGGCGACCGCCCTGTCGGCGAGCCGTATCACCCGCGTCGTCGACGCGCTGCAGAGTCGCGGCCAGGTCGTGAAACGGCGCTATGAGGGAGACGCCCGCGGGAATGTCGCGACCCTCACCCCGGAGGGGCTGAAGCGGCTTCAGGCGGCCTATCCGATTCACCTCGCGAGTGCCCGCAAGCGTGTGATGGACAATCTCGACGGCCGGTCGTTGTCGGCCATGGTGCGGCAGTTCGAGACAGTGGTCGGGAAGTTCGACTGAGATCCGGCGCAGGCGCCGGTGTGCTGAACGCGGAAGGTCCCGGACACACGCCGCGTGTGCGGGGCCTTGCGGCGGACGCGACGGCGGGCGGCGTCAACTCCCGTACCCGCGCCGGGCGG
>NZ_JBHXME010000130.1:0-32392 GCF_042721125.1 Streptomyces sp. NPDC058469 | reverse complement strand
CGAACGCCGCATGCCCGGCCGGCGCGGCAGGTCCCCGCCTCGCGCGCTGCGAGATCTCCCTTGAGCAAGTAAAGAGAAGTTACTCCGATGCGGGGCGGCGACGGGCGGGGCGCTTGGCGGCGGGTGCCTTGGTCGGTGTCACGGGGTAGGTGAGCTGGCATGTGGCGGCGGGTGCCTTCAACTCCTCGCACAGCAGCGGGCGTTCCTGGTCGGCGTCGCCGGTGATGCGGTAGGTGATCAGGAGGGGGCTGGCGTCGCTGAGCCCTAGCGCGGTCCGTTCGTCCGGGTAGGGAGCGCGGGCGGTGACGTGCTCGGTGAACGACAGGCTGAGTCCGGTGTCGGCAAGCTGCTGGTACAGGTCGCTGATCTCGGCGTCGGGCTGCTCGGCGATCGAGGGCACGTCGGCTGCGGTGGACATGGGGATCAGGACGCGATGCGCCATGCGGGCGCCGGTCGCCGGGTCATGGATCATGCGGTCAACGCTGATGGCGTCCTGGTCCTGCTGGCCCAACAGGAGTGCCGGGGGCCCGTCCAGCGCCGTCCGGCTGACGGCTGGCGGCTCTGTCTGCGTCACCTCCGGCAGGCGCCAACTCCCCTTGGCAGTGCGTTGGATGGAGCGTTCAACACGGGTGGCTGGCAGCACTCCACCTGAGGGAAGCACGATGCTGCCCTTGCCCTGCTGCGACTCCACCAGACCCATGTGCCGCAGCTCGGCGACAGCGGCCCGCGCGGTCGCCTTGCCGATGCCGTACATCTTCACCATCTCCGTCTCGGACGGGAGGAGTTCGCCGGGCTCGTATCGGCCTCGCCGGATGTCGCTGGCCATGCGCTGAGCAACCTGCATGTACATGGACGGGGCGCGTTCGATGTGCTCTCGGGCTGTCATGGCTGGTTCCTTCGCGGTCTAGGTAAGTAGGTCAACGGGTTCTCGATGCTTTGAAGATGAGTGCTTGTGCCGTGTTGCCTGTCAGTGCTCCGTGGTATAGGCGGTAGTGCACTCATGAGGATAAGTGGTTGGCCGCTCCGCGTACACCTACCCACACTCATCCGGATAAGTGGTTGACCCTGATCGGGTGCCGGGTGAGGATGATCCTCCCAACTCATCCGGATGAGTGTTCGGGTGGGGTGGGCTGATGAAGAGAGGTGAACTCCCTTGGATAACAAGCCGATTGAAATGGGGCGGCTGGGTCCGGTCCGCTGCGTGATCGCTCCGGAACCGCGCACCACGATGGAAGGTGACCAGCGGCGTGACCGTGAGGGCAACCCGCTGTGGATCACGGGTCTGTCCATCCGGCAGGCGGAAGGACGGCGTACGGACGTCGTCCACGTGGTCACCAGCGGTCAGCCGCAGGGCCTTGCCGAAGGCAGCGAGGTCAGGGTCACGAACCTGTGGGCCAACGAATGGGCCGTGGACGGCCGGACCGGTACGACCTACCGGGCCGACGCCATCACGCCCGTGTCCGCCTCCGGGAGCGGCTCGGCCTCGGCCTCGACTGCGGCGGCGGCCGGTCCGCGTGGCAAGTCGGCGGGCGGTGACTCCTGATGGAGCGCTACTTCTGGCACCTGAGCGGCCCCCAGGCTGACGGCCTGGCCTGCGTGGTGTGCGGGGCGAACTTCCTCCTGCGCAAGATCATGTCGGTTCCGGTCGGCCGGTCGCCTGCGGACGAGTCGCAGGTGTTCGCGTGCAAAGAGCCGTGCGCGGGACGCATCGCCGACGAGGCGGACCGGATGGCGCGTGAGATGCGGACGGCGGCAGGCATGGACGGCGTGGACGTGCCGGACTGCGACGACTCGCCGTTCTCGGTCGACGGCCACTTCGGCTCGCTGCTGCGCGACCTGCGGGCGCTGGCCGGTACCGAAGCGCTGCTGACCGTCTCCGACGACATACCCGCGATCCGGTTCCTGCTGTCCCTGACGGCCCGTCATGCCGAAGCGGCCATGATGCGCGCCCGCCTCGTGCTGGCGCAGACCAAAGAAGGGGAGGAGTGATGGACGGCTCCCTGCTGGTGTGGGTCCTGGCGGCGCTGGTCCTGGTCGGCGCGCTGACTCGGAAGTGGTGGGAACCGCGTCTGGAAGCTCGGGGCGTGCCGGTACGGCGGTGGCCGTGGCGGTGGTGGCTGTCCGGGTATCCCGGTACGGCGCTGCGCATCGTTACCACCTGGCGGCGGCTGACCGACCTGAACGGGCTCGCGGTGAGCACGCGGCCGAACCGTCGTGTGATCGGCCGCGACCTGGTGGTGCAGGGGACGGCGCTGCGGCCCCGGCCTCCTCGGCTGCTCTGGCCGGTGCCGACGAAAACCGGGCTGCGACTGCGGGTGCTGCTGCATCCGGGGCAGACTCCGGCGCCGTACTACCAGGCGGCCCGTGCCATGGAACACGCCTGGCACGTCTACGGCGTGCGGGTCACCTCGCCCCGTCGTGGGCAGGTCCTCATCCATGTCACGGCCGTTGATCCGCTGACCGGTGAAGCCCCTGCCGCCCTTGGGCCGGCTCAAGCGCTCCTGTCCGCTGACGTGGGACGGAACGAGGACGGTGAGCCCTGGCTGATCGACCTGCGGCGCGTTCCGCACTGGCTGATCACGGGGGCCACGCAGTCGGGCAAGTCGTCCTTGCTGGCCTCCCTGGTGCTCGCGCTGGCACCCCAGCCGGTCGCCCTGGTCGGCATCGACTGCAAGGGCGGCATGGAACTCGGCCTGTTCGGCGGGCGCCTGTCCGCGTTGGCGATCGACCGCACACAGGCACTCGGCCTGTTGTCCGGCGTGGTCGACGAGATCCAGGAACGCATGCGGGTATGCCGGGCGGCAGGCAAGCGGTCCATCTGGGAACTGCCCCCCTACGACCGGCCGGTGCCCCTGGTCGTCATCGTCGACGAGTTGGCAGAGCTGTATCTCACGGACGGCTCGCGGGAATCGCGCGACGAGGCGGAGCAGTGCGGAACGCTCCTCCTGCGCGTCGCCCAGCTCGGCGCGGCGCTTGGTGTCCACCTGGTCATCTCGGGACAGCGGGTCGGCTCGGATATCGGCCCCCGCGTGACCGCGCTGCGCGCACAGCTCGGCGGACGCGTCGCCCACCGTGCGCATGATGAGGCGTCAGCCGAGATGACCCTCGGAGACGTCAACCCGGACGCCGTGGTCACCGCGCAGAACATCACGGAGGACGAACAGGGCGTCGCCGTCATCGCCATGGGCGGCCGGTGGATGCGCGCCCGCTCCCGCCTGGTCACCACCGCCGATGCGGCAGGGATCGCGCGGACCCAACCCCCCGTGGACCCGTTCCTGACCCAACCCGACCCCGTGGCATTCCAGAAAGGAGGGGCAACGGCATGACACAAACCGATATGTGGATCGTTGACACGTTCCTGTTCCTGTACGTCGTCATGATCGCCCGATCGCGGGAAATCCGCTGGTATCAGGCAACCCTGATTTCCCTGTTCGGATTCCTGCTGGCCGGAACTCCGTTCTCGTATCCGGCCTGGCAGATGGTCAACATCCTCGGAAGCCTCTTTTTCGGCTGACGCCGGAGAAGAAACCCTGAGGCGGCATACGGCCGTCTCGGGACCCACATAGGAGACAAGTAATGAAGCTCATCGCTACCCGTGTCGCGGCCGGTATGGCGTCCGCTGCCGTACTCATCGGCAGTGCCGTGGTCGTGGCTCCCTCGGCGTCGGCCGCATCCCTCCCGAAGTCCTGCAACTGGGAATGGGCGTGGCCGCAGAAGGAAGAAACCACCACTGCTATAAACCTGCGCACGGGCGCGGGAACGAAATATACCTCCCTTGGAATTCTCTCTAAGGGGGTGCGATTCACCGAGTACTGCAACAAGGATTTCAAGTGGAGTTACGGCACGGTGACTTCCGGCGCGAACAAGGGAAAGAAGGGCTGGGTTAGCTCCAGCTATCTTGAGGTCGCATAACTCGGAAAACCGCCCCGCGGGGCCCTCTGGAAACACAAACCACATTCTCTAAGCCAAGCATAGCCAAGCAGAGAAAAGCCAGGAGTTGAATTGTGAATGCCGCGCCTATCCCTTGCGAAAGGGGACCCCCAATGTTTCCGATATCGGATAAGGCGCGGCGCTCGGTCCTCGATGAGGCTGAGCGCCTGCGCCTTCTTTCTTCTACCGAGCGCGACCTTATCCGGCTCGTCCACGAACCGGGATTCCCGCGCTGGCTCGAACAGATCAAATCCATTGGCGGCTGCGCCCACCCCATCTACCTCGCCGGACGCACCACCACCCGTGACGCACTCACAGGCGAAGTGCTGCGGCACTACGACACGAGCGAGGAACCGGGCGGCCGTATGCCGGTGCGCTGCCGCAACCGCCGTGAAACGCGCTGTGAGCCGTGCTCGTACCTCCACGCGGGCGACACGTTCCACCTGGTCCGCTCAGGCCTCCTCGGCGGCAAGGGCGTCGCGGACGGCGTCCAGCGTCACCCCCGGCTCTTCGTCACCCTCACCGCCCCGTCCTTCGGCGCGGTGCACCGTGAGAGCGGCCCTGACGGGATCGTGTGCCGTCCTCGACGAGGCGGCGGCGCCTGCGAGCATGGGCGGCCTGTCGGCTGCGGTCAGAGGCATGCCGACGTGGATTCCGCCGTGGGACAACCCCTGTGCCGGGACTGCTACGACTACCCCGGACACGTCCTATGGCACGCGTGGGCCGGCTCACTGTGGAACCGCTATTGCCACATGCTCAGGCGGCATCTTGCGACTGCCGCAGGAATCACACAGACCCGACTCGGCGAACACCTTAAAGTCTCGTTCGCGAAGGTCGCCGAATATCAGAAGCGGGGCGCCGTTCATTTCCACGCGGTAATCCGGGTCGATGGACCGGAGGGGCCTGGCTCGCCTCCGCCTCTGTGGGCTACAACCGAACTGCTGTCGGCTGTGGTGCGCTCTGCTGCGGAATTGGTAGAGGTGCACACTCCGTATTCTCCGGCGACCGGTGAACGGGTCATCAGGTGGGGTGAGCAACTCGACGTACACCCCATCAACAGTGGCGCATTTACGGAATCCTCGGCCGTCACGGACAGTGCCGTTGCGGCCTACGTCGCGAAATACGTCTCAAAGAGCGTCGGCGACGCGGGCGGCATCGACTACCGCATAACCGACTTCGACAGCATCCGCCTAGCCCCGGTGAATCCCCATCTGCGCGCCCTCATGACCGCCTGCTGGCGACTGGGCGGCCTGCCGGAACTGGAGGCGCTCAACCTCCGCTCCTGGGCTCACACGCTCGGTTTCCGGGGCCACGTCCTCACCAAATCCCGCCAGTACTCCACCACGTACGGAGCGCTGCGCGCAGTCCGGGCCGAGCATCAGAGCGGGGGCGCCCTTCTCGTCCTGGAGGACCGGGAGACGGCCACTGAATCGGCCTGGCGCTATGTGGGCTCGGGGCACTCTCCAGCCGAAGCAGACATTGCATACGGCATAGCCGAAGACCTGGCGAACCTACGAGATATCAGAAGGGACATGATCGCCGAGGGGTGGAAATATGCTGCGTGATGATTGCGCGGGATGGTTTCACTTCGGCATTCGACATAAAAAGCTGCCCGAGACTAGTCAATTCTGGCGAATTAATGCAGAGAGGGCAGACGTTGTCGATGACCTTAGAGGGATATTCGGCGGAAAGGTTCAGGATACTGATTCGGATGGCTTCTCTAGGGCGGAGCTATTGACGGATGTATCTGGAGTTCAGATTCAGGTGAACAGGCCGGAAGAAATAGCTATGGAAATGATTCTGTGGGGTCGCGGCGGGGTGCAACACCACTGCGACGGCGAGAATTTCCTTTCTCCGGTGGAGATGCTCGGGCGCTCTTGCGGCTGCCCCTCGCACATGGAAGAGCGCAAGGCGAATGCCAGAAATGGAGTCGGTCCGCAACCTAGCACATCAATCTACTTCCGCCTGAACAAATGTCCTGAACTGGGGATTTTCGGTTTCCACTCGAATTCATGGGATATGGCGGAAAGTGCTAGAGAGGCAAGGTGTGGCTTGATGAAGGAGAGTAATGGAAAGGTCTTTGAGTTGCGTCTAGAGCCGGTGCAATTCCAGGCCCATAGCGGGCTAGTCGTTACATACATCAGCCCTGTTGTGCGACCGTTCAGCTAAAAGGCGTTGCGGAAAATATGAGAGCCCCGGCAGTAGTGGCCGGGGCTCTCGTTTTCTTTATCTCTTTGGTGTCAGGCTGGTGATTCCTCCGAATCATCCTTCGCGGGCTGGACAAATTCGAGTTCTACGCGTTTGGCAACGTCTGATCCGGTCCACTGATTTCGCTGCTTGGACTCACTCTTAAAGACCGTGATCTTTTTAATGAAGAGGGTTACGAACTCCTGCCGTTCGGCTACCGAAGCCTTCGCCCACCAGGAACCCTTCCCAATAGGGTCGGCTTTCGGGTCCTTAGGTAGCCACTGGCCGATAGGCAGTGCTGGCGTCTCCGCCGCCTCCAGTTCCTTTATACGCTCCTTTGCGGCCTCAACTTGGCCGTTCAACGACTTCTCCTCCCGAAGGAATCGACGGCGTCCCACATCGCCGCTGTAGCCTCCGGCCTTGCGGTCGTCATACAGGGTCTCTAGGGCCCGCTCGGCATCATTTCGATCGGCTACCAGTCCGCTGCGCTCGCCCGCTTTCTCCGGCGATTCTGAGAGTTTCCCGAAGCGGCGTGTTGCCTCGGCGATCACGTCGGCAGTAAACGGATCACGCTCCGCAGTTTGGACAATTGCGAAGATCCGGCGTGCCACGTAATCGTCTAGGGCCTGCTGGCTAATGGTGCAGTCCCCTTCGTGATGCTCCGGCTTTCGCTGCCCCCGAGTGCGCGAACACCGATAGGCGTTCTTGTAGGCCTTCTCATGCGAGTGAGATTTCTTCGGCTTACCGCACTCGCAGAAGAGAATTCCTTGCGAAGTGAGCAATGCTTTGCCACGAGAAAGGCCCCTACCTCGACCGCGACTTTTCAGCCATTCCTGAAGCTCGTGCCACTCTGCCGGAGGAATAATGGGCTCCCACATCATGATGGGTTCCATCGTTTCCGGATCGCGCTTGATCCGGTATTCATCGATTGTGCTTGTCTTTCGACCGTCCTTCCCGGCCTTGTAAATGATATCGACGGCATATCCGGCAATGCGAGGGTCCTTCAGGATTCGGTCTAGGGTTTTCGGGTCCCATTCGCTATCTGCATTCTCTTTCCCGACAGTCTGGCCTCGCGTGGGAACCCTGTCCACGCTCATTTGAACGCATATTCCCGTCTTCGATCCTGGATGATGCTTACCAGGGCCGGGAGTGTAGGGAAGATTCTTATGCAGTTTGATGGTTGCCCATATGGCTCGAATTACTGCGGTCTCGCTAATCTCGTGCTCAAGAAGTTGAATGACGATGATGCGTTCTTTCCCGTCCTCTCCGATCACTGTCCGGGATTCCGGTACCAGCTTGAATCCGTACGGGGGCTTACCGCCTAGATAGCCGCCCAATTCGCGGGCCCTCTTCTTGGCGTCGAGTACGGCGTCACTCTTGTTTTTACTGTCGTTGTGTGCCGCGTCCAGACGCATAAACATGTGGATGAGATCCATAAGGTTGCCCTTACGGAATGTTCCCTCCGTCACGCTCACGATTGTCACGCCGAGATTCAGCAACTCGGTTACGATCGGAATCGCGTCCAACGGATCCATCCGGGACAAGCGGCTGATGTAGTAAACGATCAGTAGATTGATTTTTCCGGCTCGGCAGTCGCTCAACAGGCGCTCGAAGTCAGGCCGTTCGACACCCGTGAAGGCAGAGATGCCGAGATCTTCGTAAAGCTCGATCTGAACTGCGCCCCGACGCTTGGCCTCGGTGATACCGGCAGCGTGCTGGGTGGCGGTGGAAGCCTCGGACTTGTTCTGTCGGCGTTCGGACTGGCGCCCGTACACGCCTGCACGAATCTCGCTGGCTATAGGTTCCGCGATCGCTGTTGCCATGACGGTGATCACCCCTCGATTTCCGAAGGTACGTAGCCACTGGCTACGCACTCAACTGGATTTACTCAAGGGCACGCCCTGGCACCCGCACCGCGGCTTCGAGACCGTCACCTACATCATCGACGGCGTCTTCGACCACCAGGACTCCAACGGCGGTGGCGGCACCATCACCAACGGCGACACCCAGTGGATGACGGCGGGCGCCGGCCTGCTGCACATCGAGGCGCCGCCGGAGCAGCTCGTCATGTCCGGAGGTCTCTTCCACGGCCTGCAGCTGTGGGTGAACCTCCCGGCCAAGGACAAGATGATGCCCCCGCGCTACCAGGACATCCGCGGCGGCCAGGTGCAGTTGCTGACGACTCCGGACGGCGGCGCGCTGCTGCGGGTCATCGCCGGTGAGCTGGACGGCCACCAGGGTCCCGGTATCACGCACACCCCGATCACGATGATCCACGCGACGGTGGCGCCGGGTGCGGAGGTCACCCTGCCCTGGCGTGAGGACTTCAACGGTGTCGCGTACGTCCTGGCGGGCAAGGGCTCGGTCGGCGCCGAGCGGCGCGCGATCCACATGGGCCAGACCGCGGTCTTCGGCGCGGGTTCGTCCCTGACCGTCCGCGCGGACGAACAGCAGGACGGGAACACTCCGGACCTGGAGGTCGCCATCCTCGGCGGCCAGCCGATCCGCGAGCCGATGGCGCACTACGGCCCGTTCGTCATGAACACCCGCGAGGAACTCCAGCAGGCCTTCGAGGATTTCCAGAAGGGCCGGCTGGGCACGATCCCGGCGGTGCACGGAATGGGTGAAGGCGGCCTGTAAGCCGTAAGGCTGCCGTGAGGCTCCGTACAGCGGAAAAACCCGAAGCCCCGTCCTTGTCCGGACGGGGCTTCGGGTTTTGTCTGCTTGGCTTGGCTTGGTTCGGCTTGGCTCGGAGTTCGGAGGTCTGCGGATGTCGAGAACGTGCCCCCGGCTCCGTCCCAGGGACATCAGCGGCCACCACCGGCCGCACGGGGAAGAAGGAGAGATCAGCATGGCGATTCAGCGGATGGACAACGTCGGCATCGTCGTCGAGGACATGGATGCCGCCATCGCGTTCTTCGTGGAACTCGGTATGGAGCTGGAGGGCAGGGGGGAGGTCGAGGGCCTCTTCGCCGACCAGTGCACCGGACTCGACGGCGTCCGCTGCGACATCGCGATGGTCCGGACCCCGGACGGCCACAGCCGGCTGGAGCTGGCGAAGTACCGCAGCCCCGCAGTGATCAGCGACGGGCCGCGCAACAAGCCGCACAACATCCTGGGCACGCACCGCGTCATGTTCGCCGTCGACGACATCAAGGACACCGTCGCCCGCCTGCGCCCCCACGGCGCCGAACTCCTCGGCGAGATCGCCCGGTTCGAGGACAGCTACCTGCTCTGCTACGTCCGCGGCCCGGAGGGCATCATCGTGGGCCTGGCCGAGCAACTGGGCTGAGGCTTATACGGCGACGTCCAGGGGGACGGGGATCGTGCGGCCGTGACGGTCGCAGCTGTCCTGGGGCGCCCTTGCAGAAGTCGCTGGCCATGGACAGGCCGAGGAGTACCTGCGCCACCGCAAGGCAGACGAGTTCGGAGTCCTGGACACCCGCTGTCCCTGGGCGTGGCAGTCTTCGGAACTGACTGGTAGGAGCTGACGACGGGACGGGCTGTGGGAAGGGTCGAGGGGCTCTGGAGATCCGGGGAGATGCCGATCCGCGACGGGCT
This sequence comes from Streptomyces sp. NPDC058469, assembly GCF_042721125.1. Taxonomy (NCBI): domain Bacteria; kingdom Bacillati; phylum Actinomycetota; class Actinomycetes; order Kitasatosporales; family Streptomycetaceae; genus Streptomyces; species Streptomyces sp. NPDC058469. Next base: position 22,714 of record NZ_JBHXME010000130.1, on the reverse strand, counting down.
GTACCGGCCGGACGACTCTGGCTTGGAGCTGCATGTCGACGGTCCGGGGGCGTACCACCCAGATGCTGGGCAGCCGATTCCCTTCCGCATCGGAGGACCGTTCGATGTGGCTCAGGCTCTCGAGGAGTACGGCACCGACGGGGTGGACACCTGTTTCGAGAACCCGCTGCCGGACGGATCAGGGTGGATGTCCGGCGGAGGCGGCGGCATGGGCAACATCGGCCACCTCGCCCGTCTCCACGCAGACCGCTCGTTGCAGTGGGTCGCCGTGATGTTCCACTCCAACCCATTCCTCAGCGTGCGCTACGAGGGCACGAGTGCCGTCTTCACCAACGACTGGGGAAACCGGCTGATGCTTGACCTCACGAGCCCCGCTCTTGGCTGACAGGTGATTCACCGGGGTCCACGTCTTGGAGCTTCTTCGTCACCCGGGCGGCCCGTCCCGTCGGGCTCGGTCGTCCGACGCGTGGTCGGGTGGGAGCGTGCAGCTTCTCCCCGTTCCCGTGCGGCGGCTTGCCGCCTGGTGTGTCGTCATGCTGCTTGTCTCAGGGGTCGGTTACGTCGGGATCCGGCTCTGTGCCGAGTTGAAGACCGCCGTGACGCCCGTGCTGCTCGCGTTGCTCGGGACCGCGTTGCTCGGGCCGTTGTACCGGCGGCTGGTGAAGGCCAAGGTCAATCGGTCGGTGGCCGCCATGATCACCTGCGTCGCGGTCGTCGCCGTGGTCGGTGGGGCCGTGTACATCGTGGTGGCCGCGCTGATCGACACCGGGGACCAGATCGTGTCCTCGCTCAAGGACGCGGGGAACTCCCTCGCCGACCACTTCGGGGCCGCCGGCACCTCGGTGGACGACCTCGCCTCCAACGCCAAGGAACTGCTCACCAAGTTCGGCGGGACGGCCGCCTCGAACGTCATCAGCGGGGTCAGCGTCGTCGGCGAGACCATCGCCATGGCCGTACTGGCGCTGCTGCTTGTTTTCTTTTTCCTCCGCGACTCCGACCGGGCGGCCGGGCTGCTGCGCTCGCTCGCCCCGCACGGCAACGCCGACCTCGTCGAGGCCATGGCCCGTCGTGCCTTCGAGGGCGTCGAGGGGTTCATGCGGGGGACCACAGTCATCGCCCTCATCGACGCCCTCTGCATCGGCGTCGGGCTGCTCGTCCTGGACGTGCCGGGGGCGTTCGGCCTGGCCGCGCTCGTCTTCGTCGGCGCCTACATCCCCTACCTCGGCGCCTTCCTCTCCGGCGCCGTCGCCGTGCTGGTCGCGCTCGCCGACCGGGGTGTCGTCATCGCGCTGTGGGCCCTCGGGGTCGTCCTCGCCGTGCAGGTGCTGGAGGGACACGTCCTCCAGCCGATGATCCAGAGCCGGACCGTGCAGATGCACCCGGCGGTCGTGATGATCGCGATCACCGCGGGCGCCTCGGTGGCCGGAATCCTCGGCATGCTGCTCGCGGTACCGCTGACCGCCGCCGCTTTCGGTGTCGTCCACGAGCTACGGGAGCGTTACGCGTCCCAGGAACCGAACTCCGAGATGTCGCCGACGACCGTGCCGTCGCCGGAGCCGTCGGACTCGTAGAGCTCGAACCAGATGCTCTTGCCCTCGCCCCTCGGGTCCACGCCCCAGGTCTCGGCGAGCAGTTCGATCAGGAGCAACCCGCGCCCGGAGGACGCCAGTTCACCGGGGTGCCGCTTGTGCGGGAGGTCGTCGCCGGCGTCCGTGACCTCGACCCGCATCCGCCGCTCCCCGGTCTCGCCGGTCACCTCGGCGGTCAGGAGGGCGTCGGCGTCGGTGTGCACGAGGACGTTGGTGAGCATCTCCGAGACGAGCAGGACCGCGGAGTCGACCTGGTCGGCGCCGGTCCAGTCGTGGAGGAGTTCGCGCAGCTGCTGCCGGGCCACCGCTATCCGCTCGGGCTCGGCCTGCGCGACCGTGAGCACCGTACGGCGGATCTTCGGGGGGATGGTCGTCGTGTCGCCGCAGCCGCAGCTCTCGCCCTCCCGGGACAGCAGGAGTACGGCGATGTCGTCCTCGCGGCGGTCCGCGAGCGGGCCGGTGGTGTGGTGCGAGGAGGGCCCGTGGACGGCCTGGACGAGCGCGTCGGCGAGTTCCTCCAGGTCGCCCTTGTGCTCCTCCAGGATCGTCCGGATGCGCAGCCAGCCGGTCTCCAGGTCGTGGCCGCCGGTCTCGATCAGACCGTCGGTGCAGATCAGCATGGTCTCGCCGGGCTCCAGGGCGAGCGTGGTCGTCGGATAGTCGGCGTCCGGGTCGATGCCGAGCGGCAGCCCGCCCGCCGTGGGCCGCATCAGCACCGTGCCGTCCGCCATGCGTATCGCCGGGTCGGGATGGCCGGCGCGGGCGATCTCCAGGACGCCGGTCGCCGGGTCGGCCTCGACGTACAGGCAGGTCGCGAAGCGCGGGTCGGCCTTCTCCGCGTCGCCGTTGGTGATGCCGTGCAGGAAGCGGGAGGCGCGGGACAGCACCGCGTCGGGCCGGTGCCCCTCGGAGGCGTAGGCGCGCAGGGCGATGCGGAGCTGGCCCATCAGCCCGGCAGCACGCACGTCATGGCCCTGAACGTCGCCGATGACGAGGGCGATCCGCCCTCCACCCGAGGGGGTGCCCCCAGGCAGCGGGATCATGTCGTACCAGTCGCCGCCGACCTGGAGCCCGCCGCCGGTCGGGATGTAGCGGGCGGCGACGCTCATGCCCGGGATCTCCGGGCCCAGCGTGGGCAGCATGGAGCGCTGGAGCCCGTCGGTCAGCTCCCGCTCGGACTCGGCGACCCCGGCCCGGGACAGGGCCTGTGCGAGCATCCGGGCGACCGTGGTCAGGACGGACCGCTCGTCCGGCGTGAAGGCCACCGGATAGGTGAAGGCGGCCATCCAGGCGCCCATGGTCCGGCCCGCCACGGTCAGCGGCAGGAACGCCCAGGACTGCCGGTGGAAGTGCTGGGCGAGCGGCCAGGTGACCGGGTAGCGCTCCTTGTACTGCTCGGGCGTGGACAGATAGACGGCACGGCCCGTCCGTACGACCTCGGCGGCCGGGTAGTCGGTCACCATGGACATGTGCGAGAACGGGTCCTCGTCGCCCGGCTGATGCCCGTGATGGCCGACGATCGTCAGGCGGTCGCCCGATACGCCGAACACGGCCAGGCCGTCCGGTGAGAAGCCCGGCATCGACAGGCCCGCCGCGACCCGCAGCACCTCCGCCGTGGACCGCGCCTCCGCGAGCGCCCGGCCCGCGTCCAGCAGGAACGCCTCGCGGGAGCGCCGCCAGTCACCGGTGACCGCAGTCCGCCCGGCCGGCGTGCCCGGCGTGGGCTCGGTGACCTCCTGGAGGGTGCCGATCAGTTCGAACGACCGCTTCTCGGGGTCGTAGGACGGCTTGGAGCGGCTGCGGACGACGCGGATCACCCGGCCCCGCTCGTCCATGATGCGGATGCGGACCTCGGCGAGGGTGCCCTCGGCGACGGCCAGCCCGACGACCCCCGTGATCTCGTTCCAGTCCACGGGGTGGAGTCGGGCCCGGGTCTGGGCCTCCGTGAGGGTGGTCTGTTCGGGGGGCAGCCCGAGCAGCCGTGCGGCCTCGGCGTCCACCGTGACCAGCCCCGAGGCGGTGTCCCAGTGCCACAGACCGGTCGCGAGGGCGGCGAGTACCTCCCCCACGGCGGGCAGGGGCTCACCAGTGCGCATTGCCCCACTCTAAGAAGAGGAGATCGAAACCTGCCACCGAGGGAGCCTTGCGTTAATGGTGGGGAGGCGATCAATGGGTGGCCGGTACCCTTGGGACGTCCGGGCTCCGGCCCCGGACGTTTCACGTGAAACACTCCTCGATCCGCGAAGGCTGGATGAACGACGATGCATCGGTACAGGTCCCACACCTGCGGCGAGCTCCGCGCCTCTGACGTCGGCACCGACGTCCGGCTGAGCGGCTGGCTGCACAATCGCCGAGACCTGGGCGGCATCCTCTTCATCGATCTGCGCGATCACTACGGCATCACGCAGCTCGTCGCCCGCCCCGGCACGCCCGCGTACGAGGCCCTCGACAAGGTCACCAAGGAGTCGACGGTCCGTGTCGACGGCAAGGTCGTCTCCCGCGGCACGGACAACGTGAACCCGGACCTGCCGACCGGCGAGGTCGAGGTCGAGGTCGGCGAGGTCGAGCTGCTCGGCGCCGCCGCCCCGCTCCCCTTCACGATCAACACCGAGGACGGGGTCAACGAGGAGCGGCGCCTGGAGTACCGCTTCCTGGACCTGCGCCGCGAGCGCATGCACCGCAACATCATGCTGCGGTCGTCGGTGATCGCCTCGATCCGCTCGAAGATGGTCGCCCTCGGCTTCAACGAGATGGCCACCCCGATCCTGTCCGCGACCTCCCCCGAGGGTGCGCGCGACTTCGTGGTCCCCTCCCGCCTGAACCCGGGCAAGTTCTACGCCCTGCCGCAGGCGCCGCAGCAGTTCAAGCAGCTGCTGATGATCTCCGGCTTCGACCGCTACTTCCAGATCGCGCCCTGTTTCCGCGACGAGGACGCCCGAGCGGACCGCTCGCCGGGCGAGTTCTACCAGCTCGACGTGGAGATGAGCTTCGTAGAGCAGGAAGACGTCTTCCAGCCGATCGAGAAGCTCATGACGGAGCTGTTCGAGGAGTTCGGCGGCGGCCGGCCGGTCACCTCCCCCTTCCCGCGCATCCCGTTCCGCGAGTCGATGGTGAAGTACGGCTCCGACAAGCCGGACCTGCGCGCCAAGCTCGAACTCACCGACATCACGGACGTGTTCGAGGGCTCGGAGTTCAAGGCGTTCGCCGGCAAGCACGTGCGCGCGCTGCCGGTGCCGGATGTGGCCGCGCAGTCCCGCAAGTTCTTCGACCAGCTCGGCGACTTCGCGGTCACCCTCGGCGCGAAGGGCCTGGCCTGGGTCCGCGTGACCGAGGACGGCTCGCTGACGGGCCCGATCGCGAAGTTCCTGACGGAGGAGAACGTCGCCGAGCTGACCAAGCGCCTGTCGCTGGCGCCCGGTCACGCGGTCTTCTTCGGAGCGGGCGAGTTCGAAGAGGTCTCGAAGATCATGGGCGCGGTCCGTGTCGAGGCCGCGAAGCGAGCGGGCCACTTCGAGGAAGGCGTCTTCCGCTTCTGCTGGATCGTCGACTTCCCGATGTACGAGAAGGACGAGGAGACCGGGAAGATCGACTTCTCGCACAACCCGTTCTCGATGCCGCAGGGCGGTCTGGAGGCCCTGGAGACCCAGGACCCGTTGGACATCCTGGGCTGGCAGTACGACATCGTCTGCAACGGCGTGGAGCTGTCCTCCGGCGCGATCCGGAACCACGAGCCCGAGATCATGCTCAAGGCCTTCGAGATCGCGGGCTACGACCGTGACACCGTCGAGGAGCAGTTCGCCGGCATGCTGCGCGCGTTCCGCTTCGGCGCCCCGCCGCACGGCGGGATCGCCCCCGGCGTCGACCGCATCGTCATGCTGCTCGCGGACGAGCCGAACATCCGCGAGACGATCGCGTTCCCGCTCAACGGCAACGCCCAGGACCTGATGATGGGCGCGCCGACGGAGCTGGACGAGACGCGGCTGCGCGAGCTGCACCTGTCGGTGCGGAAGCCGCAGCCGAAGTAGTGCCGAAGTAGTACGGTCCGGCCGCACGTCTTCCAGTGTGAGGGGCTCGAAACCGACGACGGTTTCGAGCCCCTTTCGTATGCGCACAGGATTCACAGCTCTTTCTCATGTTCATGACATGTGTCTCGGCTCTAGCGTCCGGCCCATGACCGATTCCCGAGCACCCATGGATTCTCAACCCCCCACGGACTCTCAAGTCCAAGAAGACAAGGGCCAGTTGGCGCGCCGTACGGTCCTGGTGGCCGGCGGTGTGGCGGTGACAGCGGTGGGCGTCGCCGGAGCGCTGTCGGTGAACGCCTCGGCGCAGGAGAACGCTCCGCATCCGCCGAAAGCGACCGCCTCGGGGGAGGCGTGCTACGCGCTCACCTCGGAGCTGACCGAGGGCCCGTACTACATCGACGCCGACAAGATCCGCCGCGATGTGACGGAGGACCAGGAGGGCATCCCGCTCACCCTCGACCTCAAGGTGATCGACACGGACACCTGCAGACCGCTGCGGAACGCGGCCGTGGACATCTGGCACTGCAACGCGACGGGCATCTACTCGGGCTACGAGTCCAGCGGCGGAGGCGGTGGCGGCCCGGCTCCCACGGGCCCGCCGCCGTCCGGCACCCCGTCCGGCACCCCGACGGGTGGCCCGCCCGGTGGCGGCGGAGGCCACCAGGGACCGACCGACGCCGACCGCTTCCTGCGCGGCACCTGGCACACGGACCGTCACGGCCACGTCACCTTCAAGACGGTCTTCCCCGGCTGGTACCAGGGCCGTTGCGTCCACATCCACGTCAAGGTCCACGTCGACGGCACGTGGACGGACGCCGGTTACGAGGGCGGCCACACCTGCCACACGGGCCAGCTGTTCTTCGACGAGAAGTCGGTCCTGGCCACGGCGGTCCTGGAGCCGTACGTCTCGAACACGGCGACCCGCACGACGCTGACCGAGGACGGGATCTACCCCCAGAACGGCCACGAGGGCGGCCTGCTGTACCTCCAGTACGACAGGCGGCACATCGGGCGGGGTGTGCGGGGGCGTCTGACGTTGGGGGTGGCGCCGGACGAGACGAATGACGGGGAGGACGGCGGCGGTCCTGGCGGCCCGGGGGGACCGAGCGCGTCGCCGTCGGATTCACCTTCGGAATCGCCTTCGGCTTCGGCGAGCTGACGGACGCACCGCGCCATCCCGACCCCGTACCTCTTCTTCCACGTCTTCAGGTTCCCCACCATGGAAACCTCGCAGCGGACGCACAGGAATATCGATGTGCCTGCACAGAGGCAAGGCGTGTCATGGACGTACGGGGTCGGATCCGCCCGGCCCGTGAACCACGTGAAGGCCTGGAGGAAGCGATGGGATACGTCGTGCTGTTCGCATTGCTGTTGATCGCCGGGGCGGCGTTCGCCGTCGTCGTACAGCGTCGCTCGCACCGGTCGCGGGGCAAGTCCGACCTGTCCGACCTGGACGCGGAGGTCGAGGCCAGCGGCTGGGTCCTGCGGCTCGGCGCGAGCCTGTCCGTCCCCGAGGCGAGGATCTGGGCGGGAGCCGGCGAAACGGCGACCCGAGCACTGACCGACGCCGCCGAGTGCCACCGCGCCGCCGGGGCCCGGCTGTCCGCGGCCCACACGGCGGAGGAGTACGCCCAGGCGACACGGGTGGCCAAGGAGGGCCTCGCCCATATCGCCACGGCGCGTGCGGCGCTGGGAGTGGCCGTAGCGGCGTGAGAGTTCAGCGAGTTCAGCGAGTTCAGCGACGGCGCCGCCACCAGCGGTGCCTTACGTACGGCCCGCCCGGTCGGCCTTGAGACGTCAGGCCTGGTCGATGCCGGCCTGGGACCGCGGTGCCTCGGGGCTCTCGACGAACAGGTCCTCCGCCGCGGAGGCGGTCAGGGAGCGGTCGAACCAGAGGGGCAAGGGTGTCCACCCACAGGGGCGTGCTGGTGTAGTCGTGCTCTGACACCGGGGACGATCACCTCATTGCCGGCAGGAGGAGGAACGCGGCGAGCACCCACATGGTGATCACCGAGACGAGGATGAAGAGCAATACGTAAGTCTCATACCAGCGAAGGAAGTTGCCGGGGCGCGGGCGTTTGCGGAAGCCGGGTCCCGACGATCTCGTCGATGAGGTCGCACTCTTCGTTGCGGAAGTCGAGCCAGGACAGGGCGCCCACAATGATGAGCGTGCCGATGAACGCGGCGACCACGGTGACGAGGGCCAGCAGTCCGATGACTCCGCCTCGTGCGGTGCCCTCCTCCACCGCATGCACGAGCAGCACGTCGGCCCAGGCTGAGGAAACGACTTCAGATTTCATGGGAAGGCACAGCCCACACCCATGCTCCTTACAGGCCTCTTACCTAACGTCCGGGCATGACGGGAAACGAAACAGCGAACGAGTCGTCGGAACAATCGCGTAACCAATCCCCCGCGCACAAACGGGACTTGACCCGACGCAAGGTCGTCGTCGTGGGCGGAGCCGCTGTCGCCGCGGTGGGTGTGGGCGGAGGTCTCGCCGCCAGTGCGTTCGCGGACGGGACGGCTTCCACCGCGTCCGCCACCAGCACGGCGAGCAGCGCTGAGACGTGTTACACGCTCACCGCGGAGACCACCGAGGGCCCGTACTACATCGACGCCGACAAGATCCGCCAGGACATCACCGAGGACGAGGAGGGCATTCCCATGACCCTCACCCTCAAGGTGATCGACGCGGAGACCTGCAAACCGGTCAGGAACGCGGCCGTAGACATCTGGCACTGCACCGCACTCGGCGTCTACTCCGGCTACGAGGCGATGGGCAGCGGCGGGGCCGGAGGTGGCGGCGCTCCCACCGACGCGCCCTCGGGCACCCCCACGGACACACCGTCGGGTACCCCCACCGGCGAGCCCCCGTCCGGCGCCCCCTCCGGCGGAACCGGCGGTGGCCACTCCGAGCCGACCGACGACGAGCGTTATCTGCGCGGCACCTGGAAGACGGACAAGCGCGGCTATGTCACCTTCAAGACGGTGTTCCCCGGCTGGTACCAGGGCCGTTGCGTCCACATCCATGTCAAGGTGCACGTCGACGGCACGTGGACGGACGCCGGTTACGAGGGCGGCCACACCTGCCACACGGGCCAGCTGTTCTTCGACGAGAAGTCCGTGCTGGCGTCGGCGACGGTCGACCCGTACTCCACGAACACCACCACCCGCACGACCCTCACCGAGGACACGATCTACCCGCAGAACGGCCACGAGGGCGGCCTGCTCTACCTCGAGTACGACAAGAAGCGCATCGCCAAGGGTGTCCGCGCCCACCTGACGATGGGCGTCGCCCCGGACGAGACCAACGACAGCACGGACACCCAGCCGAGCGCATCGGCATCCACGTCCTCATAGGCGGTAAGCGGTAGGCGGCAGGCCGTAAGTGTGCGCAGGATCAAGAAAGTTGGCGCCTCACGGCAACCTTCTTGATCCTCACGGCCACTGAGGAGTCGTAACCCCCTCACCGCACCAAAGGACTCCCCCGTGGCCGCCACCGCTTCCTCCGCCCCCTCCCACCGCCGTTCCCTCCGTAAGCGCCGCACGACAGTCGTCACCGCCGCCGCGGCCGCCGCAGGCATAGGCGCCGGCATCCTCGTGCTGAACGCGAACGCGGCCAGTACCACCGCGACCGTCGACCTGTACCACCAGACGCTCGCGGCCAAGGACGGCTGGGCGTCGTCCGGGGCCGGTACCACCGGTGGTGCGAAGGCCGATGCCGCGCACACCTTCACCGTGAGCACCCGCGCGCAGCTCGTGAAGGCGTTGGGGTCCGCGAGTGACACCACGCCGCGGATCGTCAAGGTCAAGGGCACGATCGACGCCAACACCGACGACTCGGGGAAGAAGCTGAGCTGCGCGGACTACTCCTCCGGGACCGGGTATTCGCTGTCCGCCTATCTCAAGGCCTTCGCCCCCTCCACCTACGGCACCTCCAAGCTGCCCTCCGGTACGCAGGAGACGGCGCGGGCGGCGGCGCAGGCCAAGCAGGGGAAGAACATCATCTTCCGGGTGCCCGCCAACACGACCGTCGTGGGCGTGCCCGGCAGCAACGCCGGGATCACCGGCGGCGTGCTCCAGGTGCAGAGCGTGGACAACGTCATCGTGCGGAACCTGACCTTCGCCGCCACCCAGGACTGCTTCCCGCAGTGGGACCCGACCGACGGCGACGACGGGAACTGGAACTCGCAGTACGACGCCGTGACGCTGCGCGGTGCCACGCATGTCTGGGCGGACCACAACACGTTCACCGACGCGCCGGGGCTCGACACCTCCGACCCGACGTACTACGGGCGCCAGTACCAGATCCACGACGGCGACCTCGACATCACCAAGGGCTCGGACCTGGTGACCGTCGAGCGCAACCAGTTCACCAACCACGACAAGACGATGCTCATCGGCAGCAGCGACACCGACAGCGTCGGCAAGCTGCGCGTCTCCATCCACCACAACGTGTGGAAGGGCATCGTGCAGCGCGCTCCGCTGGCCCGGATCGGGCAGATCCACATCTACAACAACTTCTACGACACCACGAACCTCAACGGGTACGTCCTCCAGTACAGCGTCAACTCCCGCGCCAAGGCGCAGGTCGTCGCCGAGGACAACTACTGGAGGATTCCCGCGAGTCAGAAGGTGAGCAAGCTGTTCAGCGGCGACGGGACCGGGTCCATCGCCGGTGGCGGCAACCTCGTCAACGGTACGGCCACCGACCTCGTCGCCGCCTACAACTCCGCCAACTCCAAGAAGCTGAAGACCACCGTGAACTGGACGCCGACCCTCACGGCCGGCCTGGAGACCTCCGCCAAGAACCTGCCGACGGAACTCGCGACCACGACCGGGGCCGGCGTCCTGTCCTAGTACCGGCGAAAGGGAAGCCGGCAGTTCAGATCAGCCAGAGCAGCCCGTTCCCGCCCAGGAGCGTGCCGCTCTGCTGGGTGAGGCCGACGGTCGGTCCGGTGAACAGCTTGGTGCCCGTGGCCGTCGGGTGGGAGGTGCCGCCGGGGAAGACCCGGACGGCGCCGGTGAAGTTGTTCTCGCCGGCCGCGCTGACGAACAGTTCCGGCTTGCCGTCCTTGTTCACGTCCTCGACGGAGACCGTCGTACCGAAGAAGTCGTCGGTCTCGGAGGCGCCGGGGACGCCTGCGGTGTCCTGGGTGAACGAGTACGCGCCGGTGCCGAGCGCGCCCGTGCGGCGGCCCGGGATCACGGTCACCGCTCCGGCCCGGCTCTTGCCGGCGACGCCTTCGAACGGGGCGCCCACGACGATGTCGGCGAGCCCGTCCCGGTTCAGGTCGGCCACGGTCAGGGCGCCGCCGAAATTGTCGCCCTTCTCGCTCGCGCCAGGCACACCGGCGGTGTCCTGGGTGAGCTGTACGGGCTCGGCGTCGACCGAGATGCCCCTCGCCGTGCCGTGGTAGACCAGCACGCGTCCGCCCAACGCGCCGTCCACGCCCGCGACATCGGGGTCCCAGGGGTCGCCGACGACAAGGTCGGCATACCCGTCGCCGTTGACGTCGCCCGAGGCGGCGATGAGTCCGTTGCCCCGCTTCGGCTGCATGACGGTGGTGGCCGGGTCGACGTAGACCTCGCCGCCGCTCAGGTCGCTGAGGCCTTCGGTGGTGACGGCCAGGTCGAGCACGGCGTTGCCGTCGAAGTCGCCGAGCGCGACGCTCGCCGGGGAGGCGGTGTTCTGGTCAAGCGTGGACGAACCGAAGGAGCCGGCGCGGCGGAACGGTCCCTTGAAGACCATGACGCCGTCCGATCCACCGACCGCGACCTGTGTCTTGGAGCCCGCGCCGATGCTCACTGCGGCCAGGTCGGTGCCGTACCGCTCCAGGAAGTTCGACGGCGCGGGCAGGTCGGTGGCCGTCGTCAGCCCGTTCTTGCCGCCCCACAACACGGTGACCAGGCCCGCGTCCGTGCCGCGGGCCGTGTCCTCGTACGGCGCGGAGACCACGAGGTCCGCGTAGCCGTCGCGGTTGAGGTCGGCGGTGGCGGTGGACTCGCCGAACCGGTCGCCCGCCTCTGCGGTGCCCGGTACTCCGGCGGTGTTCTGGGTGATCGTCTTGCGGTGGGATGCCGACAGGCCTGACGAGGCCCCGTACAGGATGACGACCGCGCCCGCCCCTTCCTTGCCGGCCACGTTCGCGCCGGGCGCGGGCAGGACGGCGTCGCGGTACCCGTCGCCGTTGAAGTCGCCGGGGACCGCTCCGTGCACGGCGAGTGCGGGCGCGGCGGGCAGCAGTGTCCCGCCGACCAGGGCCGCGGCGACGACCGCCGCGGCTCTCCATCTTCCGCCGGACGCCGTTGAGTTGCCCATACGAGTTCCCTCCCACCCCAGGCGCACCCCCTGTGCGCCGACACCAGGCGTGCAGTGTAAAGCCCCTGGCTGTAAGGGAGTTGAGGGTTGGGGCTCAGCCGTCGTACGTGCCGTCCCACGGCGGCCCGAAGGCGCGTCGGTCCGGGTACAGCTCCGCCCAGCTGCCGTCCTCGTCCTCCTCTACCAGCAGGCCGAACAGGACGCCGTCCACTGTGCGTTGGAAGGGGCGGACCGCGATGTCGGTGTAACTGCGGCGGGGGAGGGCGCGGAGCAGTTTCGCCAGGTGGATGCGGGCCTGCGAGAGGACCGAACCGTCGCCGTGCGGGGCGCGCTGCTGCTCGGCCCAGGTGCCGGCGCACCAGATCTCCGAGTCGCGGTACCGGCCCGCGGTATCGAAGGTGTGGAGCACCGTGTAGAGACGTTTCTGCTCTTCCCAGCCGTCGTCGGGACGGAAGCCTTGGGGAAACGCGTAGGTGACCGACGCCAGAAACTGGCCGTCCGCGTAGCGGCCGACGGCACCGCTGCGTTGATTCGGCTCGTAGGCGATCGGAATGACCTCGGGGACTGCCATGGCGGAACCTTACGGGTTGGCGCGAACACGTCTACGACGGGGTCGGTCAGCGAGACCGCATGACCTCGCCGAGTTGCCCCTGGGGCAAGGGTGGCATCTCGATCGGGTGGGCGGCACCGGCCCGCAGACCGTCGAGGAAGAACGCCAGGCAGCGGCGCCAGGCGTCGGGCGCCGTCTCCATCGACTCCCGGATCACCTGGGACATCGCCCAGATCAGGGTGACGAGGTCCTGCGGCTCGAAATCGGGGCGCAACTGCCCGCTGTCCCGGGCCCGTTCGATGATGTGTTCCGCGTGCCGGAAGCCGCGGTGACAGGCCTGTTGGACCTCCCCCGCCGGCCGGAACCGCCGCGTCATCGCGTCGTTGAGGCCCCGGTCCTCGGCCTGCAGCGCGAAGAGTCCCTCGACGTATCCGACGAACCCGTCCCAGGCGTCCGGGGTCGCCAGCGCCGCCTCGGTGATCCGCTCCATCGCCGCCAGCCGCTCCGGGAAGATCGCGTCCCAGAACGCCTCCCGGGTCGGGAAGTGGTTGTACAGCGTCCCGATGCTGACCCCGGCCCGCCGGGCGATCTCCTCCAGCGGCGCGTCCAGGCCCCGCTCGCCGAACAACTGCGTGGCGGCGGCGAGCAGTTTGGCGCGGTTGCGCGCGGCGTCGGCCCGCAGGGGCCTGGGGGCGGGGGCAGAGGCGGGCGCGGGCTGGTGCATGTCCTCATCATACGGAACCCGGACAAGTAACTTGAGGCTCACCTCAAGTTCTGTGCTACGGTCGGGAACAGGAAGTTGAGGACACCCTCAAGTTATTGACCGGAGTGCGAACTCGACCCGAAGGGCACCGTCATGGCCTTATCCGCACCGGAAGAACTCAAAGTCGCCGTCGTCATCGGGGTCGGTCCCGGTCTCGGCCTGTCCATCGCCCATCGCTTCGGCCGCGAGGGGTACGCCGTGGCACTGGTGTCGCGCAGCGACGCCCGACACGAGGGGTACGTCACCTCGCTGGCGTCGGCGGGCATCGAGGCCGGGTCCTACGTCGCCGATGTGCGCGACGCCAAGCAGCTCGGCTCGGTTCTCGACACCGTCGCCGAGCGGTACGGGCGCGTCGACGTCGTCTACTACGGGCCGGGCGCCCTCGACCTCGGCGAGCGCCCCAAGTCGATCACCGAGACCGACTCCGCCGACGTCCAGGAGGCGATGAGCTGGATGTATCCGGCCGTCGACGTGGTGGGCAGGGTGCTGCCCGGCATGGTCGAGCGGGGTGGCGGCGCGCTGCTGTTCGCCGGTGGGCTCAGCGCGGTGGTGCCGATGCCCCCGCTCGGCGCGCTCGCCGTGTCGTCGGCCGCCCTGCGCAACTACGCCCTGACACTCCACGCGGCACTCGCCGACCAGGGGATCTACGCCGGGAACCTGGTCATCGGCGGCCTCATCGAGCGGGGTGACATCCACCGGCTGGTGACGGCCAACCCGGAGCAGTTCGGGAACGTGGGTGACAGGACCCTCAACCCCGACGACATCGCCGAGGGCGCCTGGGAGTTGGTGTCACGGCGGGACCGTGCGGAGGACACGTTCAGCGTGTTCGCCTAGGAGTCCGTACGGTCGTCGAGGCGCGGGAAGAGGACCGCGCCCTTCGTCACCGGGGAGCCGGGCGGAAGCGCTCCCCACTCGGCGGCGTCCCGGATCCGCTGGTCACCCAGCGGGCCCAGGGACGTCGAGGCACCGAGGGAGTCCCAGAGGCGTTGTGATGTCTCCGGCATGACGGGTTCGAGGAGGACGGCGATCGCGCGGAGTGAGTCCGCGGCCGTGTAGAGGATCGTCGCCAGGCGGGTGCGGGACTCGGGGGAGTCGGACTTGGCGACCTTCCAGGGTTCCTGGTCGGTCAGATAGCCGTTGACCTGCTTGACGAAGTCGAAGACGGCCAGGATGCCGCCCTGGAAGTCGAGTTCGTCGCCGATACGGCGGTCCGCCTCCGAAGTCGCCTTGAGGAGGGCCGACTTGAGTGAGCGCTCGGGTTCGGTCTCCTCCCCCGGCGCGGGCAGGACGCCCTCGAAGTATCTCGCCGTCATCGCGGTCACCCGGGACGCCAAGTTGCCGTAGCCGTTGGCGAGTTCGCTGGTGTAGCGGGCGGTGAAGTCCTCCCAGGAGAAGGAACCGTCCTGGCCGAAGGCGATCGCGCGGAGGAAGTACCAGCGGTAGGCGTCCACGCCGAAGTGCGCGGTCAGGGTCTCGGGGCTGATGCCGGTCAGGTTCGACTTGGACATCTTCTCGCCGCCGACCAGCAGCCAGCCGTTGGCGGCGATCCGGCCCGGCAGGGGCAGGCCGTTGGCCATCAGCATCGCCGGCCAGATCACGGCGTGGAAGCGGAGGATGTCCTTGCCGACCAGGTGGACGTCGGCCGGGAAGGTCGCCTCGAACTTCTCGGGGTTCTCGTTGTAGCCGACGGCCGTCGCGTAGTTGAGAAGCGCGTCGACCCAGACGTAGATCACGTGCGACGCGTCCCAGGGGACCTTGACCCCCCAGTCGAAGGTCGAGCGGGAGATGGACAGGTCCTGGAGGCCCTGCCGGACGAAGTTCACGACCTCGTTGCGGGCCGAGGCGGGCTGGACGAAGTCCGGGTGGGCGTCGTAGTGGGCGAGGAGACGGTCGCCGTACTCGCTCAGCCTGAAGAAGTAGTTCTCCTCCTTGAGGATCTCCACCGGGCGGCGGTGGATCGCGCAGAGCGGAGTACCGGTGCCGTCCTCCGCCTCGATCAGCTCGCCGGGGAGTTTGTACTCCTCGCAGTACACGCAGTACGGGCCCTCGTAACCGCCCTTGTAGATGTCGCCCTTGTCGTACAGGTCCTGCACGAACTCCTGGACGCGGTCCGTGTGCCGGCGCTGAGTGGTGCGGATGAAGTCGTCGTTGGAGATGGCGAGATGGTCCCAGAGCGGTTTCCAGGATTCCTCGACCAGACGGTCCGCCCACTCCTGCGGGGGCACGCCGTTCGCCTCCGCCGTGCGCAGGATCTTCTGGCCGTGTTCGTCCGTGCCCGTGAGGAACCAGACGTCCTCACCGCGCCGGCGGTGCCAGCGGGCGAGGACGTCTGCGGCGACGGTGGTGTAGGCGTGGCCGAGGTGGGGGGCGTCGTTGACGTAGTAGATGGGGGTGGTGACGTAGTAGTACGTCACCGGGTCAGCCCTCGACTCCGCCGAAACGCTCCTTGTACGTCTCCAGGTCCTCGTCCGTGAGCTTCGCGAAGAGGACCGGGGGGACGGTGAAGGGGGTGCCCGCGGGGATGGTGGTGAGGGACTTCGCCTCTTCGGGCGAGACCCACGTCGCCGTGTCGGCCGGCAGCGCGAACGCCGCGCGCATCGCCGCCGACGATGCCGGGATGAAGGGTTCCGAGACCACCGCGTAGAGGTGGATCAGGTTCATCGCGGTGCGGAGGGTGAGGGCCGCGGCCTCCGGGTCGGTCTTGATCTCCAGCCAGGGGGCCTTCTCCTCCAGATAGGAGTTGCCGGCCGACCACAGGGCGCGGAGCGCCGCCGCGGCCTTGCGGAACTGGAGGGACTCCATCTGGGTCTCGTACTCGGCGAGCAGGTCGGCGATCTGCTCGCCCAGCTTCGTCTCCGGCTCGTCCGCGTCCGCGCCCGCCGGGACCTCGTCGCCGAAGCGCTTCTTCGAGAAGGACAGGACGCGGTTGACGAAGTTGCCCAGGGTGTCGGCCAGGTCCTTGTTCACCGTGGCGGTGAAGTGCTCCCAGGTGAAGGACGAGTCGTCCGACTCGGGGGCGTTGGCGATCAGGAAGTAGCGCCAGTAGTCCGCCGGGAGGATGCTCAGGGCCTGGTCGGTGAAGACGCCCCGCTTCTGGGACGTGGAGAACTTACCGCCGTAGTACGTCAGCCAGTTGAAGGCCTTGACGTAGTCGACCTTCTTCCACGGCTCGCGGATGCCGAGTTCGGTGGCCGGGAACATCACCGTGTGGAACGGGACGTTGTCCTTCGCCATGAACTGCGTGTAGCGGACCGGGTTCTCGCCGGCGTCCGACTCGTACCACCAGGACTTCCAGTCGCGCGATTCACCGGCGGGGGCCGCGTCCGACCACTCCTTCGTCGCGCCGATGTACTCGATCGGGGCGTCGAACCAGACGTAGAAGACCTTGCCCTCCGCCGCCAGTTCCGGCCAGGTGTCGGCGGGGACCGGGACGCCCCAGTCCAGGTCGCGGGTGATCGCGCGGTCGTGCAGGCCCTCGGTGAGCCACTTGCGGGCGATGGAGGACGCCAGCTGCGGCCACTCCTCCTCGTGGGCGGCGACCCACTCCTCGACCTCGTGCTGGAGCTTCGACTGGAGGAGGAAGAGGTGCTTGGTCTCGCGGACCTCCAGGTCCGTCGAGCCGGAGATCGCCGAGCGCGGGTTGATCAGGTCCGTGGGGTCCAGGACCCGGGTGCAGTTCTCGCACTGGTCGCCGCGGGCCTTGTCGTAGCCGCAGTGCGGGCACGTGCCCTCGACGTAGCGGTCCGGGAGGAAGCGGCCGTCGGTCGGGCTGTAGACCTGGCGGATCGCGCGCTCTTCGATGAAGCCGTTCTCGTTGAGGCGGCGGGCGAAGTGCTGCGTGATCTCGCGGTTCTGGGGGGACGAGCTGCGGCCGAAGTAGTCGAAGGCCAGCGCGAAGCCGTCGTAGACCGCCTTCTGGGCGTCGTGCGCCTGCGCGCAGAACTCGGCGACCGGGAGGCCCTGCTCCTTCGCGGCCAGTTCCGCGGGGGTGCCGTGTTCGTCCGTCGCGCAGATGTAGAGGACGTCGTGGCCGCGCTGGCGGAGGTAGCGGGAGTACACGTCCGCCGGGAGCATGGACCCCACCATGTTGCCCAGGTGCTTGATCCCGTTGATGTACGGAAGGGCGCTGGTGATGAGGTGTCGAGCCATCGGGGGCTGCTCCCAGGTCGGTCTTTTGGTCAGGCTTGCGAACCTTGAAATCGTAGCCGACATGGGTGTGCCGCCCGCCTCCCGTTTTACTGGGTGGGAAGCGGGCGGCACGTTGTCCTACGGCTGTGGGGCCACGGGTGCTGTTACGGGCGCCAGTCGATCAGGACGCCGTCGTAGAGCTCCGCGTCCGTGAGCTCCAGGGGGGTCGGGCCCGCGTGGAAGAAGGCCGTGTTGTCGGTCTTCAGCTTGCGGAGGTAGTCGAAGGCCTTGTTGTCGTGGTCGCCGAACGCGACGAACGAGAAGAACACCGAGGCGTGGGACTTCGCGGCGTCCGTGAGGGACTGGGTCGCCGGGGTCTTCGCGTCCGGGGCGCCGTCCGTCTGGAAGACGACGAGGGCGGGGGTGCCGGGGGTGGCGTTCTTGTCGTAGTGCGTGAGTACGGCTTCTACGGCGGCGTGGTAGCTGGTGCGGCCCATGCGGCCGAGGCCGGCGTGGGCCTCGTCGACCGCGTTCTCGGGGGAGGTGGGCGTGAGGTCCGTGGTGCCGTCCACTTCGGTGGAGAAGAAGATGACGTGGACCTTGGCCTCGGGGTCCAGGTTGGCTGCCAGGGCCACGGTCTGGTCGGCGAGGGCCTGTGCGGAGCCGTCCTTGTAGTACGGGCGCATGCTCGCGGAGCGGTCGAGGACGAGGTAGAGCTTCGCTCGGGTACCGGTGAGGTTGGCCTTGGCGAGGGCGAGGCCGGCGGAGCCACTGCTCACGGCCTCGGCTACGCCATCGGCCTCGAAGTCTTCCCCACCCGCACCGCCCGTGACGCTCTCGTCGTCGGGTGCGGGTGGCCCCTGTGGGGCGGAATCGCCGTCGGCGGCTGCGGCCAGGGGGGCGGCCACGGCTGCGGCAATGGGTTCGGCGACAGGTTCCGCCACCGGTTCCGCTGCGGGTTCGGGGGTGGTGGCCGCGACCGGCTCCGACACCTCGTCGGCCACCGGCTCAGCCGCCTCGGGAGCCGACGGTTCGGCCGCCTCGGCAGTCACCGGCTGGAGCTCGGGGGTGACCTCCGCGACCGGTTCTACGGCGGGCTCCGGCTCGGGGGCGGTCTCGGCGACTGCCTCCGCCTCGGGCTCCGGGGCAGGGGCAGTGTCCACGACAGGCTCGGCTTCCGGTTCCGGCGCCACGTCAGCCGCAGGCTCGGTTTCTGCCTCCGCCTCGGAGACCGGCTCGGTTTCCGCCTCCGCCTTGGGCTCGGAGACCGGCTCGGCCTCCGTGACCGGCTCGACGACCGGCTCGGGCTCCGGCGTCGCCTCGGCCGCAGGCGCGGCTTCCGCCTCTGCCTCGGCAACCGGCTCGGCTTCTGCGACCGGCTCCGCCGCAGGCTCCGGCGTCACCTCAGCCGCAGGCTCGGCCTCTGCCTTAGCGACCGCCTCTGCCTTCGCCTTCGCCTCTGCCTTCGCCTCCGCCTCGGCAACCGCCTCCGCCTCGGCAACCGGCTCCGCCTCGACAACCGGCTCAGCAACAGCCTCGGTCACCGGCTCAGCAACCACCTCAGCAGTCGGCTCAGCAGCCACCTCGGTCACCGGCTCGGCAGCGACCTCGGTCACCGGCTCGGCAACCACCTCAGCAGTCGGCTCGGCAGCGGCAACAGTCACCGGCTCGGCAACCGCCCCGGTCACAGCCTTCGGCTCCCGCTCAGCCGAACCCCCGCTACCCTCCGTCCCCTCCACCGACGTCGCCGGCTTCGGGACCGTCACGTTGTTGAAGGCCAACGCCACGAGATCGTGTTCGTCGTCCTCCAGCGTGGAGGACGGGCGGGGTTCCGGGACCTGGGCCGTTGCCGCGGGTGACGGCTTCGGCGTCGACGTGAGGTCGGGTTCCGTGGAGGGGGACGGGACCTTCGCGTCCGGTTCCACGGTGGTCGGCTGCTCTTGCGAAGGAGTGCGTTCCGCACCCTCTGCTTCGGCGGCACGCTCCTTGCGTGACCTGCCGAATGCATTCCGCAGGAGAGTGAGAATGCCCATGTGCGCAACCCTTCGCGTGAGTTGAAGCCCGTCAATCCCTGGCCAGGACGGACACGTAAGGTTAGCGGCCTCAGACGGCGATCTTAGGCAGGGTCAAGGCGCGTGGGACACGCCCCGTCAACACCGCCTGTTTCAGCCACCACTTCGCACTCCCGTTCACCTGCCTGTTCGTGGCGGAGACACGGCCCGCTCGTGAAATACCGTGACCTCAGCGACGCCGCGACGTGATCTCAGTGCGGCGACGCGATCGCCCGAGCCGCCGCCACCTCCTGCCGTAGCGGCTCCAGCACACTCTCCGCCGGGCCCGTCAGATCCGTACGGACCTCCACCAGCACCTCCGACTCGCGTACGCCCGCCGACAACTCCCGCAGTTGGAGGGCTACTTGGGTCACCTCGGCCGGTGACGGCGGAGGTGCCCCGTGCTTCACCCGTACCCTCGCCGCCGTCGTCGCGTCGACGATGCGTTCCACGGCCACGACCAGGGGGAGCCAGCCGGCGGCGAGGCGGCCGGTGGGCGGGGGTTCGGTGAGGGCGCGCTGGAACTCCGTACGGATGACGGACAGATCGCGGTAGAGACGACGGCGCATACGGGCGCGGGCGGCCGGGTCGGTCTCCGCCGCCACAACGAGACCTTCCGACTTGCCGGCCTCCGCCTCCGTCCCCGTAACGAGACCTTGGGACGTGCCGAACGCCGACTCCACATACGTCGCCGTGTCCGCCACCGCCCCCGCCAGGCGGTCCCCCACCCTCGTGTGCCAGCTCTCCGGCCAGAGGAGATAACCGGCCACCAGCGCGATCCCGCAGCCGATCAGCGAGTCCACCAGGCGGGGGAGGAGCAGGGCCGTGCCCTGGTGGTTCAGGACGTCGGAGAGGAGCAGGATCACCGGGGTGATCGCCATCGTCTGGTAGCCGTAGCCCCTTGGGGTCAGGGCGGGGATCAGCGGGGCCAGCAGGAGGAGGACCAGGACGTCCCACCAACCCCTTGGTACCGCCGACAGCACCGCCGCCGCGATCACCAGTCCCGCCACCGTGCCGAGCGCGCGCAGCAGCGCTCGCGAGAAGACCGAGCCGAAGTCGGGCTTCATGACGAAGGTGATGGTCAGGGCGATCCAGTAGGAGCGCGGTACGGGGACCGTCGAGACCAGGACCTGTGCCAGGCCGATGCAGACGGCGAGGCGCAGGCCGTAGCGCCAGGAGCCGGAGGACAGCAGGACGTTGCGGGCGGCTCTCGCGGTGCGGATGCGGAGGGCGGCCGGGCGGCCGAGGCGGTCGTCGATGCCGCGCGGGTCCACGTCCGGGGCGGTGACGACCTCGGCCGCGTGGCGCAGGGCGTGGTCGATCGCGCGGGCCGTCTCGCCGGTGGGGGCGGGGAGGTCGAGCCCTATCGGGCCGGTGTAGCCCGTCTCGACTGCCTGGGCGAGGTGGCGGACGGTCTCGCGGATCTGTGGGGGGAGCGGCCGGCCGGACTGGTGGACCGCGGGGGCTGCCTCGACGACCGGCGTGATGGCGTTCAACTGGGCCAGCAGGCGGGTGAGTTCGGGGCTGCGGCCGTGGTGGCGGGCGCGCCGGGCGAGGACGAGGTCGTACGACTGGTTCAGGGACTGGGTGACGGCCTGGCGGGCGGCGTCGTAGCCCGCCGTCGGGTCGTCACCGCAGGTGGCGAGGAGGTCGGCGACGGTGCGGTAGGTGTTCGCGACCGCCGCCCGTTCCGGGACCCCGGAGCGCAACGGCCAGGCCAGCAGGGCGAGGAGGAGGACCAGGAGGCCGCCGCCGGACATCAGCGCGGGGGCGAGCCACCATGCGCCGGGGAGTGGAAGTCCCGCGCCGATCACCGAGTTGAGGAGCAGGAGCAGGCCCGATACGGAGGCCACCGCGCCGATCGTCGAGATCATCCCGGAGACGAGCGCGATGCCGGTGAGCGCGGCGACGGCGTACCAGCCGTGGCCGAACACCGCGGAGCCGAGCGTGACGCCGACGGCGCCGAAGAGCTGGGGGATCGCGATGTTGAGGATGCGCATGCGGTACGCGTCGGCGGTGTCGCCGATGACGCCGGAGAGGGCGCCCATGGAGGCGAGCGCGCCATAGGCGGGTTGTCCGACGGCGAGGCCGATGGTGAGGGGGAGGGCCATCGCCACGGCGGCGCGGGTGATGGCCGGCCAGTTGAGGGGGGCCTGCTGGGGCTGGAGGTTCCTCACCAGCCAGTCGGGGGGTGTGAGGCCGATGGGGAACTCGCGGGACATGCGCCCATTATGGGCGTCGCGTCCCGCGGAGAAAGGATCGCGCCCGGGCTATTCGTGCTGGTGGAGCGTGATGTCGACCAGCAGGGCGCGGTGGTCGGTGTCGGCGAGGTCGAGGAAACGCGCGCTGTTCGCGGAGAAGTCCGGGGACAGGAGGACGTGGTCGATCTGGGTGCCGAAGTTCGGCGCGAAGCGCTCCGGCCAACTCGGTGTGCGGTCGTGGCCGGTCATGCGGGCGCCGTCGCGCAGGCCCGTGTCCAGGATGCGGCGGAACGCGGCGTGGTCCTGGGAGGAGTTGAAGTCGCCGGCCAGGACGGTGGGGGTGGTGGGGTCCGCGGCGGCGAAGGTACGGAGCCTGTTCAGTTCGCGGCGCCACAGGGCGACCTGGTTGGGCAACGGGGGCATGGGGTGCGCGAGTTGGAGCCGTACGGAATGGCCGTTGACGTCTGCGACCGCGCCGGGCATGCCCATCGTGCCGGTGACGCCCTTCGTGCCCCTGAGCGGGAAACGGCTGAGGACGATCGAGCCGTGCGAACCGGCTGCCGCCACCGCCTGCCGGTACGGGAACTCGGTGTTGAAGTCCTTTCGCAGCGTGGCCTGGCAGGTGTACTCGCACTCCTCCACGAACACCACGTCCGGCCGCTCCCGCCGGATCACCGGCACCAGCGAACCGGTCCCCCGCCCGAACTCGACGTTCGAGGTCAGCACCCGGAACTCGGCGATCGCGGGGCCGCTCGGGTCACTGCTCTTCCCGTACGGCTCGATGAACCACGCCAGCAGACCGAGCAGCGCGATGCCCCAGACGAGGCCCGGTCGCCAGCGGGTGAGCAGCGCGAGGAGCAGTCCGAAGCCGGTGGGCACGAGCAACCAGGGCAGGAACGCGAGGAGTTGGGGGACCGGGGTGATGCCGTCGGTGTCGGCCGTACGGCAGCCGACGACCACGCTCACGCCCGCGAACAGCAGCCCGGCACACCATCTCGTGAAGCGGCGCGCGCGATGGCGTTCGGGCACGAAGTCGGCGGCGGTCCACTCGGTGGTCGCGGTGCCCAAGTGATGGCCTTCCACC
>NZ_JBHXME010000129.1:0-32872 GCF_042721125.1 Streptomyces sp. NPDC058469 | reverse complement strand
GCACGGGGGGCTGCCGGGGCGGACGACTCCGTACCGCCGTACATGGGGGTACACAAAAGCCCGGATCGTCAGGCGGAGATGCCGTCGATCCGGGCCATCGCGTCCTCCGCGCCGTATGGCTGCAAGTACGGCAGCCAGCGCGGGTCCCGATGGCCTGTCCCGATGATGCGCCAGGCCAGGCCGGTGGGTGGGGCGGGTTTGTGGCGCAGCCGCCAGCCGATCTCGAAGAGGTGTCGGTCGGCCTTCACGTGGTTGCAGCGGCGGCAGGACGCCACCACGTTGTCCCAGACGTGCTTGCCCCCGCGGCTGCGCGGAATGACATGGTCGACGCTGGTTGCGACGCCACCGCAGTACATGCACCGGCCCCCGTCGCGCGCGAACAGCGCCCGGCGGGTAAGAGGAACGGGCCCCCGATAGGGAACCCGTACGAATCGCTTGAGCCGGACCACGCTGGGTGCGGGGACAGTGACGGTTGCGCTGTGCATAAAGGCGCCGGATTCCTCAAGGGAGACTGCCTTGTTCTCCAGGACGAGGACGAGCGCGCGGCGGAGCGGTACGACGCCGAGTGGCTCGTACGACGCGTTGAGGACCAGGACATGCGGCACGGATGCCTCCTTGTGCGTCGGCGGCGCGTGGCTCGCGCCGGGACGATCTGTAGTCAGTCTCCCCTCATGCCTGGTGGAAGCGCCACCATGTCCCGGTAACGGGCTGGGAGTGTTTTCGACCACATGTGATGCGGGGCCGGGACGGGTGTGGGTTCGTCCCACCTGTTCATTCCCGGCTGAGCACAGCCTCTCCCCTGAACATGGCAACGATCCACACACGATGCCCCGATAGTGTGGTGTGCCTGCCCCTACGGTGACCTATTCGTGACCTAGAACCGCGTGTACGAAGACGTGTACGACCTTGACCGCAGCGCCGGGGGCGGACCGCACCTGGAGGTACCTGCTGTGTCCTTGTCCGCCGTCCTACTGGCCGCCGCCACGCCGTCGCCGTCTCCGTCCCCCTCGGGGACCGCGGTGACCGTGCCCTCGCTCCAGGACGCCCAGGAGAGCGCGACCAACGCCGCGAGCTGGGTGGAGCAGAACTGGTCCACATGGCTGGCGATCAGTCTCAGGGTGCTGCTGATCGTGGTGATCGCGACGGTGCTGAGAATGACGGTGCGGCGGGCGATCACCAAGCTGATAGACCGGATGAACCGAACGGTCGAGTCGGTGGACGGCACGGCGCTCGGCGGTCTCCTGGTCAACGCGGAACGCCGCCGCCAGCGCTCCCAGGCGATCGGCTCGGTCCTCCGCTCGGTGGCGTCCTTCGTGATCCTCGGCACAGCGGCACTGATGGTGCTGGCCACCTTCGAGATCAACCTGGCCCCACTCCTCGCCTCCGCCGGTGTGGCGGGCGTGGCGATCGGCTTCGGCGCCCGCAACCTGGTCACGGACTTCCTCTCCGGCGTCTTCATGATCCTTGAGGACCAGTACGGCGTCGGCGACCAGATCGACGCGGGCGTCGCCTCCGGCGAGGTCATAGAGGTCGGCCTGCGCGTCACCAAACTGCGCGGCGACAACGGCGAGATCTGGTACGTCCGCAACGGCGAGGTCAAGCGCATCGGCAACCTCTCCCAGGGCTGGGCGACGGCCGGCGTCGACGTCACGGTCAAGGCGTCCGAGAACCTGGACCGCGTGAAGGCCACCCTCGACTCGGTCACGGAGCGGATGAGCAAGGAGGAGCCCTGGAACGAGCTCCTCTGGGGCCCGATCGAGGTCCTGGGCCTGGACAGCGTCTTGATCGACTCGATGGTCGTCCGCCTC
The DNA here is from genome assembly GCF_042721125.1 of Streptomyces sp. NPDC058469. Classification (NCBI taxonomy): domain Bacteria; kingdom Bacillati; phylum Actinomycetota; class Actinomycetes; order Kitasatosporales; family Streptomycetaceae; genus Streptomyces; species Streptomyces sp. NPDC058469. The sequence continues at coordinate 31,064 of NZ_JBHXME010000129.1, read as the reverse complement.
TCCGCCAAGACCATGCCGGGCAAGTCGGTCAGCGTCGAACGCGAGCTGCGGTGGCGGGTCAAGCGGGCCTTCGACGAGGCGAACATCCGCATCGTCGGCGGCGCGACGGCGGACCCGGTGGACGACACGGCGGACCCGACGGAGGCGGTCGCGGCACCGTCGGTGTACTCGAACTCGGATTCGCCTCAGGTGGCGGCTACTTCGCCTATTGCTCCGCAGCGGCCGGGGGCGCGGTAGTCGTAGGGGGCGTACGGGAGGGGCGTACGGGGTCGGGCATCGGTTCTGACGGGGGCGGAACGGTTCAGCACACTCGTTCGAGTGAACGCGTGCCGAATCCCAGGTCATAGGCCCACCGGACGGCCCATGGTTCTGCCGGGGCACCCAGCACGGGCGTAGCCTGGCATCAGCGTGACGAGGGAGAAGCATCGATGAGCGCCGAACCCATCATGGAGCCGGTCATGACGCAGCAGGACCCCATCGATCTGCTGATCGCGATCGAGGAGGCGTCGACGACGCCGATTCGACCCGAGTACGTCGAGGGGATGGCCATCGTGCCACCGGCACCGAACGACAATCACAACGACGGCGCAGGGGAACTGTTCTTCCAGTTCCGTGTCGCCGGACACCGCCTGGTGGGCATGGGCAACGGCTACCGAGCAGCCCACAAGGACGGCACCACGATGGCCCTGCTCATCCCGGACTTCTACGTCCGCCGCCGTAGGCCGAGCGAGCTCGACGACTCATATCTGAAGGCCCACAGGGGCTGGTACCCCATCGACATGATCGCCTTGGTCGGCGAGGTCACTTCCTCCAACCACGAGACGGACACGGGCCCGAAGCTCCGCACCTACGCCGCAGCCGGAGTCCCGGTCTTCGTCCTGATCAACCGCAACACAAAGACGGCCCACTGCTACACCGCCCCCGTCCTCCCCGGCGACGATCCCAAAGAGGCGTACTACGACGCCGAGTCCAAGGTCGGCCTGGGCAATCCCCTCGTCCTCCCGGCCCCGTACCCCACCTTGGACACGGCACCCTTCCTGGAGAACTGAGCCCGAGACCACGGGCCCGCCTCAGGCCCCGGCGCGCTCCGCCCCCGTAGCGAAGAACCGCCCCACGTAGTCGCCGGCAGGCAACCCGCTCTCCCGCATGAGGGAGAAGACCTCGGCGCCCTCTCCCGGCTCGCCGAACATCCGGTACGCCTCGGCGAAGTCGGCGTACTCGACGCCGTCGAGGTCCGCGCAGTACTCGCGCGCCTCCAACTCCCCACGGCTGATCGCCTCGTCGAGCGAGGACGCCCGCCAGAGGGTCAACCGCTCCTCGTAGACCCCCAGTTCACGGTGCCGGAACACACACCGGACGCCGTACCAGGACTGCTCGCTCACCTGTTGCCCCCGCTCGTCACCGTCGCGCAATCGGTGAACCGCTAGCCGAACCAGCCCACTTGAACCACGACGATCCGCTCTCCACGCACGTCCGTCAGATAGGTGAGCATCAGCAGCCCACGGCTCTCGGTACGTACTCCGGGACCGGGTCCGGTATAGGCGGCGCCCTCCAGAAAGACCATGGACTCGCGTACGGCGATCTCGTTGGCCAGCCGCTCCGTCTCGGCGCGTGCCGCATCCGGGAGTCCGTCCAGCAGGTCGGCCTGGAACGGCTCCCAGCGCCAGTCAGCCACCCGCGACCTCGCGGTGCGCCGCCCGTACGATCTCCCCGGCCTCACGGATGGCACGGTCGCGTACGGCGGGGTCGGCGCTGTTGATCGCCTGCTCGGCGGCGTGCAGTCGGCGTGCGGTCTCCGGGTGGCGTTCGATCTCGACGACCACGCCCCACTCCCGGTAGAACATGCGGATCGGTACGACACTGTCCTCGTCCCCGGCCCGCACGAACGCCTTCTGCACGTCCTCGAAGAACTCCGGGAGGCGGGAGGGAACGACGGTGGCCACGGCCTGCCGAAGTGCCGCGAGCGTGAGGTCGGGACGGGGGATCAGCGGAGTGTCCCCCTCCGCGTACGGCATGGTCATCGGCCGCCCCTTCCGCTCATCGAGCGCCCTTGTGGCACGTGCCCACGCTAACGCCATTCCCGTCACTCCCTCACGCCCACGAGCGGATTGCCCACGGCAGGGTCGGCCCCGAGCACCCACTCCGCGTACACGGTCTTGCCGACGGAACGGGGCTCGCATCCCCAGCGGTGAGCCAGGGCTCCGACCAGCAGTAATCCCCGACCGAACTGATCCGTGTCCCCTACTGAGCACGGGCTCGGCAACCGTTCGCCGCGCGGATCACTGACCTCGACGCGAAGGGCGGTGCCGGTGACTGTGATCCGTACCCGGATCAGCCGGTCCCGCAGGCTGCCGTGCAGCAGGGCGTTGGTCATCAACTCGGATACGACGAGGGCGACATCACCGGCGAGGGCGGGGTGTCCCCACTCGGTGACGAGCCTTGCGGCGCGGCGTCGGGCGAGGGTGACGCTGCGGGCGAGGGGGGTGTAGTCGAGGCGGTCTTCGTGGGGGACGGGGTCGGCGTCGCGGGCAGTGGGGGGTTCGGTCATGGCACACCTCCGTGTGCGGTTGGCTCACCAATGAGCGCCGCAGAGTTAGCTGATGAGCACCGACCGTAGCGATCCAGTTAGCTCAGGCACAAGTCGTTCGGAGACAATTGTCTCCCGCACTCGAAAGTCGTCGACTCATGACGGCGACAGAGCGACACTTGGGCCGTGAACCGATCAGCTGAACTGGGAAACAGGGCGTCAACCGTGCTGGGACGCAAGCTCGGTAGCGAGCTGCTGCGCCTGCGCGACGCCGCCGGAAAAACCCAGCAACAGGCCGCCGAGACCATCAGCGCGACCAACTCGAAGATCGTGAAGATGGAACGGGGTTGGGTACCCATGCGGGACCCCGACATCCGGGTGCTGTGCGAGTTCTACGGGCTGGCGGAGTCGAAATCCGTAGCCCGGCTACTGGAGTTGGCGAAACTCGACCGCGAGCGCCGGAAGGCCAAGGGATGGTGGCAGCACTCGCCGCAGGCAGAGGCCATGGCCGAGTACATCGCGATGGAGGATGTGGCGACCCGCGTGAGGACCTGGCAACAGGCCTTCGTACCCGGCCTGTTGCAGACACCCGAGTACGCGCGAGGGGTGGTCGTCAGCGAGGGCCTGTGGCAGGACCCCGACGAGATCGAGGGTTTCGTCGACGTCCGCATGAGGCGTCAGGCTCGCCTGTCAGCGCCCGAGCCACTCCAGGTCTACGCGGTGATCGGAGAAGGCGCGCTACGGCAGCAGGTCGGCGGCCCCGAGGTGATGCGCGCGCAGTTGCAGAACCTGCTGAAGACGGCTCAACTCCCCAACGTCCGCCTCCAGGTGCTGCCCTTCCGGGCCGGCGGCCACGCATGCATGGCAGGCTCGTTCAACATCATCTCCTTCGCCGAGACCGAGGCGGTGGACGTGGTCCACGTCGACAGCATCGCGGCTACCGTCTGGGTCGAGAACGACGCCGAAAGCTCGACGTACAGTTCGTTCTTCGAACGCACGGCACGACTGAGCCTGGCCCCCAAGGACTCGCTCAGCCTGATCGAGAGCATCAGCGAGGGCATGCAGTGATGAACGACTTCGACTTCGTGAAGTCCAGCTACAGCAGTGGCAGCGGCGAGTGCCTCGAAGTCGCCCAGAACATCCCCGGCACCATAGCCATCCGCGACTCCAAGACCCCCGATGGCCCGATCCTCCGCCTGACCCCCACCACCTGGACGAAGTTCACAACGATGCTGCACTGACCGACGCCGCCTCAGCCGACCCCAGCGCGCCCACTCCACGCCTGAGTCACCTGCGCAGCAGGCCCGTTGCCCTCCCCCAGAGGAGACCCATCCCAAAAAAAGTGTGACACTTTCGCGCCGAGTGTCACACTTTCGCACCCCACCCCTTGGCGCCGAGCGTCCCACTCACCGCCCAACCTCGAAGACCCACCACCTGGCCGAAGTTCACCGCAACACTCAACTCGCCCTGCCACCAGGCAACCCCGCTACGCCCCCCGCACATCGATCACGAACTTCCCCCGCACACCGCCCGCTTCAAGCCTCCGGTGCGCCTCCGCAATGTCGGCCATCGGAAACACCGTGTCGATCACGGGCCGCGCATTCCCCGCCTCGACAGACCGGGCAAGTTCAGCAATCCGGTCGGCCGACGGGTCGTTGCTGAAGAGCTTGATCCGGCGGGGCCGTACCGCGGCCCGCAGCCCCGTGCCGAGCATCGACGTGACGATGCGATCCGGGTCGAAGGCCAGCGCGATCAGGCGTCCCCGCCGAGCGAGCCGGGCCTGGTAGGCGCCAAGGTCAGTACCGACCACGTCGACGATGACATCGAAGCGGCCCAGGTCTTCCGGCCTGGTCGTGCCGTAGTCCAAAGCAACATCGGCACCGAGTTCCGCAACCCAGTCGACATTGCGGGCCCCCGCAAGGGCCGTGACATGCGCACCCAGCGCCTTGCCCAGCTGGACGGCAATGCTGCCCACACCCCCGGCGGCGCCCCGGACCAAAAGCCGCTCACCGGGCGCGAGTTGAGCCTTGTCCGTCAGCGCGGTCAGGGCCGTCGTGCCCGATACCGGAAACGCGGCGGCGTCGAGCAGACTCAGGTTCTTCGGCGCTCGGGCCAGTCGCCGCTCGGGTACGGCGACGTACTCCGCGATGGCCCCGAAGGTGAGGTGCGGCATGAGTCCCCACACCGCTTCCCCGGTCCTCCACGCGCTCACCCCGGCCCCCACTTCCACCACCCGCCCGGCGAAGTCGCCGCCCGTGCGGCGAGGGAGACCCGCGCGAGTCATCCAGCGCATCCTGCCCGCCCGGAAGGCCATCTCCCCCGCGTCCACACTCGCGGCGTGCACCTCGACGAGCACCTCCCCCGGCCCGGGACTCGGCGTGGGCACCTCGTCGACACGCAGCACCTCAGGCGGGCCGTAACGGTCGTACTGCACAGCACGCATGTTCGATCTCCCCTGGTCACGGCTCTCCGGCCATCCCTCTGGACAGGAAGTGGGGTGGCACCCCACTTCCTGTCGGCTACCATAACCGGAGAGCCACCCCATTTATCAAGCGCAGGAGGTCAACGTGGTCGGCGAGGCGGCACGACGGCCCCTACGAGCGGACGCCCGGCGCAACTACGACCTCATCCTCGCCGCCGCCCAGAAGGCGTTCGCGGCACACGGAGCCGGCGCCTCACTGGAGGAGATCGCCCGCCAGGCAGGCGTGGGGTCGGCAACCCTGCACCGGCACTTCCCCTCCCGGGCCTCCCTCCTGCGAGCCGTCTTCCACGACCGCGTCAAGGCGCTCTGCGCGAGGGCCGAGGAGCACACCCTCACGAGCGAACCAGGCACCGCGCTCTTCTCCTGGCTACGGGACTTCAACGCCTACGCGGCGGCCAGCCGCGGCCTCGCCGCCTCACTGCTGCACGACGGCAGGGATGCCGACCTGCTGAAGGAGGACGACGACTGCGTAGCGACGATCACCACCGCGGCCGGTCAACTCCTGCGCGAAGCACAACAGTTGGGTGCGGTACGTCCCAACATCCGCACCCAGGACATGCTCACGCTCATCAGCGCCATCTCGCTCGCGACAGAGGGCCAGGACGACGACACACAGGCAGGTCGACTCCTGGACATCGCGATCGACGGCATGCGCTGCGTGAGCGTCTCACCCTCCACATCTACGGCGTGAGCGCCTCCCCCTCCACACCCGCCAGCCCCAGAACCCCGGCCACTTGGCACACCGCGACGAACGACGACCCCTTCCGCAGCCCCGCGGACATCTCCTCGTCGCGAAGGTCGAGCACGACCGTCCCCGCCCCCTCGTCGAAGGCGATCGAGCCCCACACCGTGCGACTACGGCGGCCCGGGCGCCAGTGGAACCAGATCTCCTCGCTCCCCTTCTCCGCCGTGACCGAGGCGCGATCCGACGCCTTCAACTCCGTGCGCATCCGGTCCGACCAGCCCACCGAGGGCCGTAGCACGCGGAGTTGGCGGGTCTGGCGGTCGGCGAGGGCGTCCGGGGTGAGGGTGATACCCGACCTGCGCGCCCGGCGTCGTAGCGACAGCCATGCCACGGCCGCCCATACGACGCTCGCGGCGGCCCATGTCGCCGCCAGTTCGCCCGCCGCACTCCAGGCGAGGCCGCCCCGGTCCCAGAGTTCGAAGCCGACCCGGATCACCACGGGTACGGCGACCGCACACGCCGCCTCCCGCCAGCACCCCACCAACACCCTCACGCCCCGCACCCCGTTCCCTGGATCCACCGGCCCCGCAAACGCCGCTGATCAAAAGTCAAAAGCCTGTGAGGCGGCTGGCAGGACAGGTCGGCCCACATCACGAATCGGCCTCGGGGGCGGAGCCGTAGCGGCCGAAAAGCGCTCAACAGGGCTCGCAATTCCGGCAGATCAGATGAATCTCCTCCACCCGCTCCCACCTGCGGCTTTACCCATCGTGACGAAGCCGTGATGCGATCACCTTCACAGGCTCAACTCATTTTCGTCGCAGGCTCGCCATGCCTAAGGTCGCCCCACGACGGGCCCTTGTTCTGGAGCGCAACGCCCAGGGGTCCGTTTCGAATGTGGGGACACGAATGAGAAAGTTCGCCATCGGCGCCGCCCTGACCGGTGCCCTGGCCCTGACCGGTCTGGCCGCGCCGCTCGCGCAGGCCGCTACGCCGGACCTGGTCTTCAGCGGGGTGACGGTCAACAAGGGGAAGGTGATCGTCGTCGGTACGACCGCCACGGTGAAGGTGCCCGTGACGTACTCGGTGACGCGGCCCGCCGGTCTGACCGTCGACGACGGGAAGACGTTCATCGGAATCATGCTGTACCGCGGCGGACTCTCCGACTTCGACAACGAGCTCGACAGCGACATGTCGACGACGTGCACGACCACGGCGACGACGGACACCACCGTCACCCAGTCCTGCTCCGACACGATCACGATCGACCCGGAGGACAGCCTGTACGAGACCGCCGACGCGACCACCTGGAACGTCGGCGGCATCTACGCCCACTCCGACGTGGACATCGACGACTCGGACGACAAGATCAGCATGTCGACCGACTTCGCGGCCTGGGGCAACAAGGGCAAGGCCAAGATCCAGCGTGCCGCCAAGCTCACCGTCAACGCCTCCCCCGAGCCGGTGAAGAAGGGCAGGACCATCACGGTCACCGGCGCCCTGACCCGGGCCAACTGGGAGACCGGCAAGTACTCCGGTTACGTGTCCCAGCCGGCCAAGCTCCAGTTCCGCGCCAAGGGGTCGAACACGTACGCCACCGTCAAGACGGTCACCTCCAGCACCGGCGGCGCCCTGAAGACGACGGTGAAGGCGGCCAAGGACGGCTACTTCCGCTACGTCTTCGCGGGCACCGCGACCACCGGCGCGGCCACCGCCGCCGGTGACTACATCGACGTCCGGTAGGACACCGAGCAGGACACCGCGTAACACCCGCACCACCCACCGCCCCCGCAGGTAACGACTCTGTTGCCTCGGGGGTGGTCTCTATTGACGCCCCCTTCGCCCCGGGCTTACGTTCCTCCCACCCAATTGGAAACTTTCCTAACAGTGATCACGTGACACGCTGTGTGGTTCGGGAGTTCGAAAGGCAGGTGGCGTAAGACATGGCAGGAACCTCCGGTACCCCGGGCACCGGCACCCCGGGCACCCCCCGCGTCCTGCGCGCCATGAACGACCGCGCCGCCCTTGACCTCCTCCTGGAGCACGGCCCGCTGTCCCGCACCCGGATCGGCAAGCTCACCGGCCTCTCCAAGCCGACCGCCTCGCAGCTCCTGGCCCGGCTGGAAGCGGCGGGGCTCGTCCTCGCCACGGGCACGAGCGAGGGGCGTCCGGGCCCCAACGCCCAGCTGTACGTGGTCAATCCGAGTGCTGCGTACGCCGCCGGGCTCGACGTCACGCCGGAGCGCATCCGCGCCGCCGTCGCCGACGTCACCGGCCGCACGGTGGGCGAGTTCGAGCTCGCCACCCCGGGTCGGCGGCCCGCCCAGCCCGTCGTGCGGCAGGTGACGGACACCCTCGACGGTGCGGTGAAAGCCGCCGGGCTCGCCCGGGACGACATCCACCGCCTCGTCATCGGCACCCCCGGCGCCTTCGACCCCAACACCGGCCGGCTGCGGTACGCCTCGCACCTGCCGGGCTGGCACTCCCCCGCGCTCCTCGACGAACTCGCCGCCGCGCTGCCGATGCCGGTGGAGTACGAGAACGACGTCAACCTCGTCGCCATCGCGGAGCAGCGGCTCGGCGCGGCCCGCGGGCACGGCGACTTCGTGCTGCTGTGGAACGAGGGCGGTCTCGGCGCCGCCCTGGTCCTCGGCGGCCGGCTGCACCGCGGCTGGACCGGCGGCGCGGGCGAGGTCGGCTTCCTGCCGGTGCCGGGCGCGCCCCTGGTCCGCCAGGTGACGAAGGCCAACAGCGGTGGTTACCAGGCACTGGCCGGCTCGCAGGCCCTGCCCCAACTCGCCCGCGAACTCGGCATCACCGAGATCCCGACGGGTCCCTACGCCGAGGTCGCCGCCGCCCTCGTCGCCTCCGCCGCCGACCACACCAGCGGGCCACAGCGGCGGCTCCTGGAGATCTACGCGACCCACCTCGCGACCGGTCTCGCCTCGCTCGTCTCCGTGCTCGACCCCGAACTCGTCGTCCTCAGCGGTGCCTCGCTGGCCGCCGGCGGCGAACCTCTACGTGCCCTGGTCCAGGCCGAGTTGGAGGAGCTGGCGGCGTCACGGCCCCGGCTCGTCGTCGGCGACGTCCATGAACACCCCGTGCTGCGCGGCGCGTTGGAGAGCGCACTGGCAACCACCCGCGACGAGGTCTTCGACACCTCCCGCTGAGACCACGTCCCGACCGGCCAACTCCGGCTTCCCCGGACCTACTTCGCCCTACCCGGCTCCCTCCGGACCGGCTCCGCCCCTCCCGGCTCCCCCGGACCGACTTCGACCCACCCGCACCGCCCGCCTCACCTCGCCCCACCCGGCCCCTCCGGACCGACACCGACCCACCTCGCTCCACCCGGCTTCCTCAACCGCCTGCCCCACCGGCTTCCCTCAACCACCTCGCCCCGCCCTGCCCTTGGGAGACCTCGCCATGCCCGGAATATCCCGGAAAGCGGTCGTCGCGCTCGCCGCCTCCGCCTCCTTCGCCCTTCTCGCCACCGCCTGTACCGGCCAGTCCTCGTCCGGCGCCTCCGACGACGCGTCGAAGGACGTCACCATCAACTTCTGGCACGCCTGGAGCGCGGCGTCCGAGCTGAGCGCCGTGAAGTCGCTGGTCGCCGGCTTCGAGAAGGCGCACCCCAACATCCATGTGAACGTCGTCGGCAACATGACCGACGACAAGATCAACCAGGCGCTGCGCACCGGCGGCGGCAAGTCGCCCGACGTGATCTCGTCGTTCACCACGAACAACGTCGGCAAGTTCTGTTCGTCGGGCGCCCTGGTCGATCTCAACCCCTTCTTCAAGAAGGACGGCATCGACCCGGAGACGACGTTCCCCAAGGCGATGAACCAGTACACCCAGTTTGACGGAAACCGCTGCACCGCACCCCTGCTGGGCGACGCGTACGGGCTCTACTACAACAAGACGGAGTTCGCGAAGGCCGGCATCACCAGCCCGCCCAAGACGTGGTCCGAATTCGAGGCCGACGCGAAGAAGTTGACGATCTCCAAGGGGGATTCGTACGCGCAGCTCGGGGTCATGCCGGACTACCACGGCTGGGAGACCACGACCGAGCACATCTTCGCGCAGTTCTCACCGACGTACTTCGACAAGAGCGGCAAGTCGGCGCTCGCCACGGACCCGGCGTTCAAGGCCGGTTTCACGCTGCAGAAGAAGCTCGTCGACGAACTCGGCGGATTCAAGAAGCTGGAGAGCTACCGCTCCACGCTCGGTGACGAATGGGGCGACAAGCACCCCTTCCACACCGGTCAGGTCGCGATGCAGCTCGACGGTGAGTGGCGGCTGGGCATGGCCGTGGCGGCGAATCCCAAGCTCGACATCGGCGTCGCCCCGCTGCCCGTCCCGGACGACCAGGTCGCCCAGTACGGCAAGGGCTACATCACCGGCACGATCACCGGAATCGCCGCGAACAGCAAGAAGCAGAACGCCGCTTGGGAGTTCGTCAAGTACATCTCCACGGACACGGACGCGGTGGTCGGCTTCTCCAACGCCATCCACAACGTGCCCTCCACCCTCGCCGCCCTCAAGTCCCCGAAGCTGAAGTACGACCCGCGCTTCAAGACGTTCCTGGACATCGCGTCGAACCAGTACTCGACGACAAGTCCCGCGTCGATCAACGGCGGTGTGTATCTGACGACGATCCAGAACCTCGGATACGACTACGAGAGCGGCAAGGTGAAGGATCTGGACTCGGCCTTGAAGAGCACCGCCAAGCAGATCGACACCGACATCGCGCAGGCGAAGTAGCCCCAGCATGAGCACAGTTACCCTGGCGAAGAAGCGCCGCACGCCCGGCCTCGCCGCGAAGCAGCGGAAACAAGCGCTTCGCACACTCGCCTTCATGTCGCCCTGGCTGATCGGCTTCGCGGTCTTCTTCGCGTATCCGCTGATCTCGACGGTCTATTTCTCGTTCATGCACTACGACGGCTTCAAGCCGCCGACGTGGGTGGGGACGAAGAACTGGACGTACGTCTTCAAGAACTATCCGTACTTCTGGCCCGCGATGCGCAACACCCTGTGGCTGGTCGTGGTGATGGTCAGTCTCCGGGTCGTGTTCGGGCTCGGCGTCGGGCTGTTGATCACGAAGATCAAGACGGCTACGGGTGTCTTCCGGACGCTCTTCTACCTGCCGTATCTCGCCCCGCCGGTGGCCGCGACGATGGCGTTCGCGTTCCTCCTCAACCCCGGTACGGGACCGGTCAATTCGATCCTGGAGAAGGTCGGCATCCCAGCGCCGGGCTGGTTCAACGACCCGACCTGGTCCAAGCCGGCGCTCACCCTGCTCGCCCTCTGGGGCATCGGCGACCTCATGGTCATCTTCATGGCCGCGCTGCTCGACGTACCCAAAGAGCAGTACGAGGCCGCCGAGTTGGACGGCGCGTCGGCCTGGCAGCGGTTCCGGTTCGTCACGCTGCCGAACATCTCGCCGATCGTGATGTTCGCCGTCGTCACCGGCGTCATCCAGACCATGCAGTACTACACACAACCGCTCATCGCCGGGAAGGTCGCGTCCGGCGTCATCCAGGGCGCCGGCACGCAGTTCGAGCCCGGCTACCCGGAGAAGTCCACGCTCACCCTTCCCCAGCTCGTCTACAACCTCGGCTTCCAGCGCTTCGACTACGGCTCGGCCTGCGTGGTGGCACTCGTCCTGTTCGCCCTGTCCATGGTGTTCACCGCGTTCCTGATGCGGCGCCGGGGCGGCCTCAACCTGGCAGGTGACTGACCCATGGCCCAAGTACTGGACAAGCCTGTGGAGTTGCGGGCGCCGGTGACCCCCGCCGAGCGCACCGCCCGCCGCAAGGCGTTCATGGAGTGGATCGCGGTCCACTCGCTCGGCGTCGCCGCGGCCCTCTTCTTCACGCTCCCGTTCGTGTTCGTGTTCCTGACCTCGCTGATGAGCGACAGCCAGGCTCTGAGCCGCGATCTGATCCCGCACACCTGGGAGTGGGGCAACTACAAGAAGGTCTTCGACACCCCGGGCTTCCTCACCTGGTGGAAGAACACGCTGATCTACGCCGGTCTCGGCACCGTCCTGACCGTCGTGTCGTCGATCCCGGTGGCGTACGCGCTCGCCAAGTTCCGCTTCCGGGGCCGGAATCTGTCGCTGATGCTGGTCATCTCGATGATGATGCTGCCGCCGCAGGTCGTCATCATCCCCATGTACCTGTTCTGGTCGAAGCAGTTGGACCTGTCGGGCACGCTGTGGCCGCTGATCATCCCGATGGCGTTCGGGGATGCCTTCTCGATCTTCCTCCTTCGCCAGTTCCTGATGACCATCCCGAACGAGTACCTGGACGCGGCGAAGGTCGACGGCTGCGGCGACTTCAAGACGCTCGTGCGGGTCGTTCTGCCGATGGCCAGGCCCGGTATCGCGGCCGTGGCGCTCTTCCAGTTCTTCTACGCCTGGAACGACTACTTCGGGCCGCAGATCTACGCGTCCGAGAACCCCGGTGCCTGGACGCTGAGTTACGGCCTGGAGTCGTTCAAGGGCGCGCACCACACCGACTGGAACCTCACCATGGCCGCGACCGTACTGGTCATGGCCCCAGTGATCCTCGTGTTCTTCTTCGCCCAGAAGGCGTTCGTCGAGGGCGTCACGCTCACCGGAGTGAAGGGTTAACCCCGTATGAAACTCACCGTGGTCGGCGGAGGCTCGACCTACACACCCGAACTCATCGACGGCTTCGCCCGGTTGAGGGACACCCTGCCCGTCGAGGAACTCGTCCTCGTCGACCCGGCGCCCGAACGCCTGGAACTGGTGGGCGGGTTGGCCCGCCGGATCTTCGCCAGGCAGGGGCACCCCGGCCGGATCGTGACGACGGACGACCTGGACGCCGGTGTGGAGGGCGCCGACGCGGTGCTGCTCCAGCTCCGGGTCGGCGGGCAGGCGGCCCGTGAGCAGGACGAGACCTGGCCGCTGGAGTGCGGCTGCGTCGGCCAGGAGACGACCGGCGCGGGCGGCCTCGCCAAGGCGCTGCGCACCGTACCGGTGGTCCTCGACATCGCGGAACGGGTCCGCCGTACGAACCCGGACGCCTGGATCATCGACTTCACCAACCCGGTGGGGATCGTGACCCGCGCCCTGCTGCAGGCCGGCCACAAGGCGGTCGGGCTGTGCAACGTGGCGATCGGCTTCCAGCGGAAGTTCGCCGGACTCCTCGGGGTCACCCCGGCCGATGTGCATCTCGACCATGTGGGCCTCAACCACCTCACCTGGGAGACCGGTGTGCGGCTCGGCGGCCCCGAGGGCGAGAACGTGCTGCCCAAGCTGCTCGGCGAGCACGGCGACGACATCGCCGCCGACCTGAGCCTGCCCCGGGTGCTGCTCGACCGGCTCGGCGTGGTCCCGTCGTACTACCTGCGCTACTTCTACGCGCACGACGAGGTCGTACGGGAACTGCGGACGAAGCCGTCCCGGGCCTCCCAAGTGGCGGAGATGGAACGCGAGTTGCTGAAGATGTACGCCGACCCGGCTCTCGACAAGAAGCCGGCTCTGCTCGCCAAGCGCGGGGGTGCCTACTACTCCGAGGCCGCCGTCGACCTGGCCGCCTCGCTGCTCGGCGGGGGTGGCAGCCCCTACCAGGTGGTGAACACGTACAACAGGGGCACGCTGCCGTTCCTGCCGGACGACGCGGTGATCGAGGTGCAGGCCGCCGTCGGCGCCAGGGGCGCGACCCCGCTCGCCGTGGCCGAAGTCGACCCCCTGTACGCGGGGTTGATGGCGAACGTGACGGCGTACGAGGACCTGGCTCTGGAGGCCGCGCTGCGCGGTGGCCGGGACCGGGTGTTCCGGGCGCTGCTCTCGCACCCCCTGATCGGCCAGTACGAGTACGCCGAAGCCCTGACCGACCAGCTGATCGCGCACAACCGGGAGCACCTCGCGTGGGCCTGACCGCAAGTGTCCTCGCCATCGACGCGGGCAACAGCAAGACCGACGTCGCGGTCGTGGCGGCCGACGGGGAAGTCCTCGCCACCGCGCGCGGCGGCGGGTTCCGGCCGCCGGTCGTGGGCATCGGGCCGGCCGTGGACAACGTCGCCGAAGCCGTCGCCCGCGCCTTCGCGGAGGCGGGGGTGAGCGCCGTCGACCATGTGTCGGCCTGTCTCGCCAACGCCGACTTCCCCGTGGAGGAGGAGCAGTTGGCCGCCGCGCTGCACGCGCGCGCGTGGGGCACGAGTGTGGAGGTCCGCAACGACACGTTCGCGGTGCTGCGCGCGGGCATCCCCGAGCCGCGCGGTGTCGCCGTGGTGTGCGGGGCCGGCATCAACTGCGCGGGTATGCGCCCCGACGGCCGCACCGCCCGCTTCCCGGCGATCGGCCGTATCTCCGGTGACTGGGGCGGCGGTTGGGGCCTGGCGGAGGAGGCCCTGTGGCACGCGGCCCGCGCCGAGGACGGACGCGGCGGCCCTACGGCCCTGGCGCGCACGCTGCCCGCGTACTTCGGCCTGGATTCGATGTACGCCCTCATCGAGGCGCTGCATCTCGAACACGTCGTGCACGAGCGGCGGCACGAGTTGACACCGGTGCTGTTCGCCACGGCGGCGGACGGCGACCCGGTCGCCCGCTCGATCGTGGACCGGATGGCCGAGGAGGTCGTGGCGATGGCGACGGTCGCGCTGACCCGCCTCGACCTGCTCGACGAGGAGGCGCCGGTACTGCTCGGCGGCAGTGTCCTCGCCGCCCGGCATCCCCAACTGGACGACCGTATAAGGGAGTTGCTGGCCGCCAAGGCGCCCAAGGCGGTGGCGACGGTCGTCACCGCGCGGCCGGTCCTCGGCGCCGTCCTGCTCGGCCTGGACCACGTGGGCGTCCCGGCCGAGGCGCACACGCGGGCCAGGGCCTATTACGAGCACTGACACCCGGGAACCGAACAGATTCCCACGGCGTATTCATGGACAAGGGGGCGGTGCGGGGCGTTGTGTGGTGCCGGAAATCCGGTCACCACGCTGCGATCCGATCAAGATCCAGTGAAGGCCCGTGCGGAATGTCAGTCCTGGCGGCGATACTTGCGGCGACGGGATGACCCTGGGGGAGGTCAGCAGTGACACAACCGCCGAAGAGCAGTACGGCGCCACCGGGCACCGCCGTGCCCACGATGCCGGTGCTGCCGCCGCAGTCGGGCCGGTCGGGGGCGCCCACGCCCCGGCGTGCGCCGGACGCGACACCCGCGCGCCGTACGGCGATCGCCGAGGGCGTCGACCAGTTGCGCGCGGCAGCCACCACCGAGCCGGGCCGGCTGCGGGCCATCGGCGCGCTGCTGGCCGTGCTGGTGATCGCGTTCGGCGCGGTCACCGCCTGGCAGACCGACAGCCGCGCGACGGCGGCCGGCGACGTGCTCCACCACAGCCAGCCGCTCACCTCGGACGCGGCGGACATCTACCGCTCGCTCGCCGACGCCAACACGATGGCGGCCAGCGGTTATCTGGCGGGGCTGCAGGAGACGCAGGCGACCCGCGACCAGTACGAGGCCGACATCAAGACGGCCGCCGCGAAGCTCGTCACCGCCGCCGCCAACACCGACCCGGGCTCGTCGTCCGCGGCCACCATCAGGCAGCTCAACGAACTGCTGCCGGAGTACAAGGGCCTGGTCGAGTCGGCCCGCGCCAACAACCGGCAGGGCTTCCCGGTGGGCGGCGCCTATCTGCGCGCCGCGAACGACACCATGCAGAACAAGATGCTCCCCAAGGCCGAGGCGCTCTACAAGACGGAGAACCAGCGGCTGAGCGACGACTACGGGGACGCGACGCCGTATCCGTGGTTCGCGATCGCCCTCGGGCTCCTCGCGCTCGGCGGCCTGGCCTGGGCCCAGCGGCGCAACTACCAGCGCACGAACCGGGTGCTGAACCACGGCCTGGTCGCCGCCTCGGCCACCACCGCGGTCGTCCTGCTGTGGGTGGTCGTCGGCCACACCGTCGCCCGCGCGGGTCTCGACGCCTCCTACGACCACGGGGTCAAGTCGCTCAACGTGCTGCACGACGCCCGGATCGCCTCCCTGAAGGCGCGCAGCGACGAGAACCTGACGCTGGTCAGCCGCGGCGCGGAGACGAAGACGCTCGCGAACAAGACGGTCGTGGACGCCTACGACTGGGCGTACGACCAGGAGATCGCGAAGCTCGGCAAGGGCCTGAAGCTGGCCGACTCGCTGGCCGACGACACCGCGGGCCGCAAGCCCGTCGCGGTCGCCAACAGCTCCATGAAGGTGTGGATCTCCCGCCACGCGAAGGTCAGCGACGACAACGAGAAGGGCCTCTACCAACAGGCCCGTGACGGTGTCATCGGCAAGAGCGGGGCGACGGGCGAGTGCTTCACCGCCGTGGACGCCTCGCTGAACACGGCTCTGGAGCACGAGACGAAGGAGTTCAGGCAGTCCGCGAGCGACGGCCTGGACGCGATGACCGGCCTCACCGTCGGGGCCGCGGTGCTCGCGGTGCTCGGCGCGGCCGGAGCCGTCCTGGGCATCGGGCGCAGGCTGTCGGAGTACCGGTGAAAGGGGGCGTGACGATGCGGGCACGGAGTGACTTCCTTCGCCGCCTGAGCGCTGTGCGACGCGTGCGGGCCGGCCTGCGGGGCTGGGGCGGGGTGGGCGCGATGGCGGTCGTCTGCGTCCTCGCGGTCGCCTTCGTGCTGCTGCTGCCGCTGACCCAGTCGCGCGGCGAGGCAGGCACGGACCTCGGCGGACAGCGGACGGTCCAGGGCACCCAGGCCAGGGCCCCCGAGTGCGACGAGAACACCGTCCAGAACCTGAGCCCGTCCCCGTCGGACGCCGACGGCACCACGATCGACGCCATCAAGGCCCGCGGTGTGCTGAAGGTGGGCATCGACCAGAACAGCTACCGCTGGGGATACCGCAACCCCAACAGCGCCTCCGGTGACCTGGAGGGCTTCGACATCGACCTGGTCACCGCCATCGCGAAGAACATCTTCGGCGACTCCTACACCGCCAACAGCGTCCAGTTCCTGGCCATCCCGACCAACCAGCGCATCCCGGCGGTCCAGGACAAGCAGGTCGACATGGTGGTTCGCACAATGACGATCACCTGCGACCGGGCCGGTCAAGTGGCCTTCTCCGCCCCGTACTTCCTCACCGGCCAGCAGGTCCTCGCCCCGAAGGCGTCGACGATCACCGGCTACGACAAGTCCCTCGCCGGCCAGCGGGTCTGCTCCGCGTCGGGTTCCACGGCGAACGACCGGCTGACCGACGACAAGGCGAGCGGCAAGCTCCCCGCCAGCGTCACGATCCTGCCCCCCGTCGCCAACCAGCTGGACTGCCTGGTGGAGCTCCAACTCGGCCAGGCGGACGCGGTGGTGACCGACGGCGCGCTCGCCGCGAGCCAGGCCGCGCAGGACCCGACGGTGGAGCTGAAGGGCACCACCTTCACCACCGAGTACTACGGCGTGGCGATGAACAAGGGCGCCACCGATCTGGTACGCCGGGTCAACCGGATACTGGAGACCTACCGCACCAGCCCGGACGGCTGGCGGGCGTCGTACACGAAATGGCTGCTGCCGACCCTGGGTAAGGATTCGGAGTCGGCCAACCCACCCGCACCGCACTACACGTGACGGATCGTCAACCACCGAGCGGCACAACGGACCTTCCACGGAACACAACGCAGCGAGAGGTGATCGATGGGCGTCACGGGACCCCCCGGGCCGGTAATGGACCGGGACGAGGTGGACCGTGCGCTGGCGCGGCTCGGCGCGGAGCACGAGGCCATCGAGACCTCGCTCCTCGCCCTGCAGGACCACGCGGGCCGCAGACTCCTCGAAGGCGCCGAGCTGACCGGCACGACCAAGGAGCGCTGGGCGTCCACGGACGCGTCGATCACGCTGCTGTGGGCGTACTTCGACGCGTACACGGACGCGTTCCACGCCGCCCAGAGCATCCGCTCCCGGCGCCGCTGGTCCAGCCGTGAGGACCTGGTCGAGCTGACAGAGCTGCTGCGCGGCGAGTCCGTCACGGTCGCCGGATCCACCACGGCTACGGCCAACATGCCCACGCTGACCGGCGGTTCGAGCAAGCTGAGCCACCAGTTCTCGCTGAACACGCTCGTCGACGAGATGAACGACCTGTACGCGAACTCGCTGGACATGGTCGTCACCTCCGACGCGGTGTGGTCGGCGCTGCCGGCCCGGATCGATTTACTGGCCGCGGAGTTGCAGCGCACCCGCCAGCTCGCCCACTCCGTCGGCGTCCGCCCGGGCGAACACCCGGCGGGCGACGACCTGGAGCGCATCACACACACCCTGACCGACCTGCGCGAGCGGGTCATCTCCGACCCGCTGGCCTTCTGGGTGCGGGCGCAGGGCAGTTCGGCCCCGGGCGGCGGCCGCCCGGACACCACGGTCTACGACCGGGAGGCGCGCGCCCTGGAGGACGTGCGCCGCGAGATCGACGCCGTGCTGACCGTCCGGCAGGACGCGGAGGCGCGGCTGGTGAAGCTGCGGGACGTGCTGTCCCGCGCGGACCGCACCCTCGCCGAGGCACGCACCGCGCGCGGTGAGGTCCTCGCGAAGATCGCCGCCACGGAGGTGCCGGTCGTCGGCGGACCGCCGACCGTGCTGCAGGAGCAGCTGTCGACGGCCGCCGAGTACCGCAGACACGCCCAGTGGCACCGCCTGTCCCCGCTCCTGGAGTCCCTGGAGCAGAAGGCGGAGGACGAACTGCTGCGCGCCCGCGAGTCGTTGACCGCGGTCACCCAGCCGCTGGCGGTCCGCGCGGAGCTGCGCGGCCGCCTCGACGCCTACAAGGCGAAGGTCGCCCGGCACGGCCTCGCGGAGGACCCGCTGCTCATCGAGCGGTACGACGCGGCGCGCCGCATGCTGTGGAGCGCGCCCTGCGACCTGCGCGTCGCCGAACAGGCGGTGCTGCGCTACCAGCACGCGGCCGCCGAGCAGTTCAACGCTCCGCGGGCACAGCCGCAGGGCGGTCCCGAGGACCTGAGGGGGCCGGGCGCGTGAGTGACGAGGGAGAAGCGGGGTCGGTCATGAGTGAGACACAGCGGGCGTGTCAACGGCCGGGCTGCGAGGGGTCGTACGAGGACGTCGGCGGCGGCGAGCTGTACTGCGACACGTGCGGTCTGGCGCCGGTGGTGTCGGCTGGGGGTCCCCCCTCTGGGGGAGGAGCGATCGGCTCACCGCCCACCGGGATGACCAGCGGCAAGGGGTCGCGGGGTTCGGGGAGCGGCAGTTCCCGTACCAGCAGCCGCAGTTCGCGTACGTCGTCGCAGTCGTCGAAGTCGCGGCGCTCGGTGTCGGGACGGCTCTCGCGCTCGGAGTCGGGCCGGTCCTCCAGCCGCTCGGTGTCGGTGCGCAGCTCCGGCTCGTCGTCGGGGACCTCCAGCCGCGGCCGGCTCGGGGTCGGCCTGGTGCAGGTGCCGGGTGTGCCGCGGCCCGACCCGCGCGAGATGGTCCTGGAGAATCCGGAGGTGCCCGAGCGCAAGCGGTTCTGCTCGCGCTCGGACTGCGGTGCGCCGGTGGGGCGGGCGCGCGGCGACAGCCCGGGGCGCACGGAGGGTTTCTGCACCAAGTGCGGCAACCCGTACTCGTTCACGCCCAAGCTGGCCGCCGGTGACATCGTGCACGGGCAGTACGAGGTCGCGGGCTGTCTGGCGCACGGCGGTCTCGGCTGGGTCTATCTCGCCGTGGACCGCGCGGTCTCCGACCGCTGGGTGGTCCTCAAGGGCCTCCTCGACACCGGCGACCAGGACGCGATGGAGGCCGCGATCTCCGAGCGGCGCTTCCTCGCCGAGATCGAGCACGCCAACATCGTGCGGATCTACAACTTCGTGGAGCACCTGGACCAGCGGACGGGTTCGCTGGACGGGTACATCGTCATGGAGTACGTCGGCGGCAAGTCCCTCAAGGAGATCGCCAACGACCGCCGTACAGAAGGCGGGAAGCGCGATCCGCTGCCGGTGGAACAGGCGTGCGCGTACGGCATCGAGGCCCTGGAGGCGCTCGGCCACCTGCACAGCCGCAACCTGCTGTACTGCGACTTCAAGGTCGACAACGCGATCCAGACCGAGGACCAGCTCAAGCTGATCGACATGGGCGCGGTGCGCAGAATGGACGACGACGAGTCGGCCATCTACGGCACGGTGGGCTATCAGGCGCCGGAGGTCGCGGAGGTCGGCCCGTCGGTGGCGAGCGACCTGTACACGGTCGCCCGCACGCTCGCGGTCATGACCTTCGACTTCCAGGGCTACACGAACGTCTTCGTGGACTCCCTGCCCGACCCGGACAACATCGAGGTCTTCCGCCGCTACGAGTCGTTCTACCGGCTCCTGGTCCGCGCCACCGACCCCGACCCGGCCCGCCGGTTCGCCTCCGCGCAGGAGATGGCCGAGCAGCTGACGGGTGTGCTGCGCGAGGTCGTCTCCCTGCAGACCGGGCGCGCCCGCCCGTCCCTGTCCACCCTGTTCGGCCCCGAACTCAAGGTCACGGACACGGAGTTGTTCCCCACGCTGGACGGCGACGTGTCGTCGCTGGGGGCGCGGGTGGCACGGCTGCCGAAGCGGACCCCGGGTGCCCGCTCCGGCACGGCACTCGCCGAACGACCCCATGGCGGCCCGGTGTTGACCGCGCTCAACGGCAGCGCGCCGAGTCTCGTCAAGCAGGTCGACTCCCCCGCCGTCGCGCTCGCCCTGCCCGTCCCGCACGTCGACCCGACCGACCCCAACGCGGGCTTCCTGGCGGGCCTGATGGCGACCGCGGCGACCGAACTGCTCGGCGCGCTCGCGTCCGCGCCGTCGCCGTCCGTGGAGACCCGGCTGCGGCAGATCCGCGCCTGGCTGGAGAACGGCGACTCGTACACCGCGCTGGACGCCCTCCTGAAGCTGGAGGACGAGCGGCCCGACGACTGGCGGGTGGTCTGGTACCGGGGCGTGTCCGCGCTGGCGACCCGTGACTTCGAGGCCGCCGCGCTGTCCTTCGACGCGATCTACGACGCCTTCCCGGGCGAGCCCGCGCCGAAGCTGGCGCTCGGCCTGTGCGCCGAGGTGCTGGGGCAGTTGGACAACGCGGCCGAGTACTACCGGCTGGTGTGGTCGACCGACCCGAGCTATGTGAGCGCGGCCTTCGGCCTGGCCCGCGTCCGGTTCGCGACCGGCGACCGGCAGGGCGCCGTACGGACGCTGGAGTCGGTGCCGGAGGCGTCGATCCACTACACGGCCGCGCGCGTGGCCGCCGTACGGGCGCGGCTTCGGGAGCGGGCCGCGGCGGTCGACGACACGCCGTTCCTGGACGATCTGACCGCGGCCGCCGGACAGGTGGAAGCGCTGGAGGGATACGGTCTGGACGCGGTCCGGCGCGAGCGGTTGTCGGCCGAGGTTCTCGGCCGCGCCCTCGACTGGATACTCTCCGGAGGCCAGGGTTCCGTGCCGCTCACGCGGCGCGAGCTGCTCGGCAGCGAACTGGACGAGCGGGGACTCCGCTTCGGCCTGGAGCGTTCGTACCGCACGCTGGCCCGGCTGGCACGGGACGGCGAGGAGAGGATCGACCTGGTGGAACGTGCCAACCGTTACCGCCCCCGGACGTGGGTGTAGTTGATGTCGCAGATGCCCCAGCTCTCCGCCTGCCCGAGCTGCGAAGAGCCCCTGGAGTCGGGTGACCGCTTCTGCGGTGCGTGCGGATACGACCTGTCCGCCGTGCCCGCGCCGCCGGACGACCACCCGACGCTCACCATGAACGGCTCGCCGCACCCCCCCGAGGAGGCCGCGGACGTGGACTGGCCCGTGGTACCCCGGCCAGAGGGCTCCGAGACCCCGCCGGCACTCCATCTGCCGACGGACCTGCCCGGCACCGACTCGGGCGGCACCCCCCTGCCGTCCGACGCCGAACCGCCGCCCGCCGGTTCGCCGGTCACGCCGGCCGCGGGCGTACGGTTCGACCGGCCGCCGGAGCCCGACGAGTACCCGCTGCAGGCGCCGGACCCGCGGGTCGCCGCCGATCCGCCGACCGCGGGCGAGGGCGTCAAGGTGTGCGTGGCCTGCCGCTCGGGCCGGGTGGACCCGGACGGCTACTGCGAGAACTGCGGGCACGCCCAGCCCCGCGAACGCGACCACATGGAGCAGGAGTTGGGCCCGATGGCGGCGGTCAGCGACCGCGGGCTGCGCCACCATCGCAACGAGGACGCCTTCACCGTAGGACAGTGTGTGCTGCCCGATGGGGCGCCCGCGCTCGTCGCCGTGGTGTGTGACGGGGTGTCGTCGGCGACCCGGCCCGACGCGGCCTCGCTGGCCGCCTCGCGGCAGGCGGGCGAGGCGCTGTTGGCCGCGCTGCCGCAGGGCACGCATCCGCAGGCGGCGATGCACGAGGCGATCATCGCGGCCTCGCACGCGGTCAACTCCCTTGCCCAGGAGCCCGCGACGGCCCGCGAGCACGCCCCGCACCAGAACGCGCCTGCCTGCACGCTGGTCGGCTCCATCGTCACCCCGACCCTCCTGGTCGTCGGCTGGGTCGGCGACAGCCGCGCCTACTGGATCCCGGTGGACCGCAGTTCACCGCCGGCCCGCCTCACCGAGGACGACTCGTGGGCGGCGCAGATGGTCTCCGCGGGCCTGATGAGCGAGGCGGAGGCCTACGCCGACGAGCGCGCCCACGCGATCACCGGCTGGCTCGGCGCGGACGCGTACGAGCTGGAGCCGCACACCGCTTCCTTCAAGCCGGACCGGCCGGGTGTGGTGGTGGTGTGCACGGACGGCCTGTGGAACTACGCGGAGTCCGCCGAGGAGATGGCCGAGGTCGTGCCCCCCGATGCCGTGGCCCGCCCGCTGCACAGCGCCCAGGTCCTGGTCGGCCACGCGCTGGACGGCGGGGGCCACGACAACGTAACAGTGGCCGTCGTCCCGTTCCCGGCCCCGCCACAAGGGGCAGTAATCGGCTGAGGCCGTACAAACGGGGCGGCCTCGGACCGGTGGGGACCGGTCCGCATATAGTCATCGCCCCATTCAGGTGGGGTACTTGAGGGGGATCAGAGTAGGCATGGCCAATTTCTCGAAGTCGAACGTGCCGCAGTTCGCGGTCGACGTGTACCAGAACGAGTACCTGCCGGAGGGCGGTCGCGAGGTCAACGCGATCGTCACGGTGACCTCGACCGGCGGCGGGACCGTCGGGAGTCCGGTCGCGGCTCCCCACCTGTACTCGGCCGGGCAGGGCCCGGACGCGGCCGTGGCGATCATGGTCGACTGCTCGGGGTCGATGGACTATCCGCCGACCAAGATGCGCAACGCGCGGGATGCCACGGCCGCCGCGATCGACACCCTGCGCGACGGGGTGCACTTCGCGGTGATCGGCGGCACGCATGTCGCCAAGGAGGTCTATCCGGGCGGCGGCGCGCTCGCGGTCGCCGACGCGAGGACCCGCGACCAGGCCAAGCAGGCGCTGCGCAAGCTGAGCGCGGGCGGCGGTACGGCGATCGGCACCTGGCTGCGCCTCGCCGACCGGCTGCTGTCGTCGGCGGACGTCTCCATACGCCACGGCATCCTGCTGACCGACGGCCGCAACGAGCACGAGGCGCCGGAGGACCTGAAGGCGGCCCTCGGCTCCTGTGCCGGACGCTTCACCTGTGACGCGCGGGGCGTCGGCACCGACTGGGAAGTGAAAGAAGTCACAGGGATCGCCTCCGCGCTGCTCGGCACCGCCGACATCGTCGCCGACCCGGCCGCCCTCGCCGCGGACTTCACGCGGATGATGGAGACGGCGATGGGCAAGGAGGTCGCGGACGTCGCGCTGCGGCTGTGGACGCCGGTGGGCACGGCCATCAAGTTCGTCAAGCAAGTCGCGCCCAGGGTCGAGGAGTTGACCGACCGCCGCACCGAGGCGGGTCCCCGCGCAGGGGACTACCCCACCGGGTCCTGGGGAGACGAGTCCCGTGACTACCACGTGTGCGTCGAGGTCCCCGAGGCCGGCGTCGGCCAGGAGATGCTGGCCGCGAGGGTCTCACTGGTCGTCCCGCAAGCCGACGGAAGCACCCAGAACCTGGGCGCCCAGGGCCTGGTGAAGGCCGTGTGGACCGACGACATGGTGGCGTCCACGTCCATCAATCCGCAGGTCGCGCACTACACCGGCCAGGCGGAACTGGCACAAGTCATCCAACAGGGGCTTGATCTCCGCAAATCGGGTGATGTCGATGGAGCAACGGCCAAACTGGGACGGGCCGTTCAGCTCGCCAGCGTCTCCGGAAACGCGGATACTGCGAAACTGCTTGCGAAGGTGGTGGACGTGGTCGATGCCGCGGCGGGTACTGTGCGACTGAAGGCGAAGGTCGCGGAGGCCGACTCGATGACTCTCGAGACACGGTCCACAAAGACTGTTCGTGTAAAGAAGTGACCTAGCCGGAACAACCCTGTGAGACCTAGAACGACCCTGTGAGAAAGGGGGACGCGCCGACATGCCGACCTGCCCGAACGGACACCAGTCGGGTTCCGACGACTGGTGCGAGGTCTGCGGTCACCGCATGGCCGGTGCCGTGCCCCCGCCCCCTCCCCCGCCTCCCGGCGGCGGCTACGGCTTCCCGCCGCCCGCGCCCGGCCGCAACCCGTCCGCCGAGGCGGAGCTCTGCCCGCAGTGCCGCACGCCCCGCGAGGGCGGTGCGCCGTTCTGCGAGGAGTGCCGGTGGAACTTCCTCACGAACACGGCGACCTCGTACACCCCGGCCGCCCCGCGCCCCTCGACCCCGGGCCCCGGCCCCGGCCCGAGCCCGGCGTCCCGCTTCCAGCAGCAGCCGCCGCCCGGTCCGACGTACGGCGGTGACTCCTACGAGTACCAGGGCTCGCGGCCCTCGCAGATGAACCGCCCGGCGGAGCCGATACCTCCGTTCGGCAGCGAACCGACGGGGCGACCTGGTGCACCCGGAGGTTCTGGTGGGCCTGGTGGTCCCGGCGGACCTGGCGGTCCTGGTGGGCCGAACGGTCCCGGTGGCTTCGGTGGCGAACGGCAGGGTGGGCCCGGCGGACCGGGTGGTCCCGGCTCGCAGGGCTTCGGCGGCGAACGCCAAGGCGGACCTGGTGGTCAGGGTGGTCAGGGTGGGCCTGGTGGTCCCGGTGGACCGGGCTCGCAGGGCTTCGGCAATGAGCGGCAGGGCGGCCCCGGCGGCGGTCCTGGCGGCCCCGGCCCGCAGGGCTTCGGCGGCGAACGCCAAGGCGCTCCCGGTGGTCAGGGTGGTGCCGGCGGCCCCGGCTCGCAAGGCTTCGGCGGTGAGCGCCCGGGCGGTCCCGGTGGTCAGGGTGGACCCGGTGGCCAGGGCTCGCAAGGCTTTGGCAACGAGCGGCAGGGCGGCCCTGGTGGCCCCGGCTCGCAAGGTTTCGGCAACGAGCGGCAAGGCGGACCCGGCGGTCCTGGCGGCCCCGGCGGCCCGCAGGGCTTCGGTGGTGAGCGTCAGGGTGGCGGTCCCGCGCCCTTCGGCGGCAACGACCCGTCCGGTCCGCCGCGGCCGTTCGGCAACGAACCCTCCGGCCCGCCTCCGCCCTTCGGCAACGAGGCGTCCGGCCGGCCCGGACCGTTCGGCAATGAGCAACCCCCGGGTCCCGGCGGCCAGTTCGGCAACGAGCGCCCCGGCCAGGGCGATTTCGGCGGTGGCCGTCCCGGTGCCTTCGGCGGCGAGCGGCAGGGTCCGCCCGGACCGTTCGGCAACGAGCCCTCGAACCCGCAGGGTCCCCCCAACTTCGGCCCCGACCCCTCGCGGCCGATCCCCCCGCCGCCCGGACCGACGCCCCCCGCGGGCCCCGGTGGGACGAGCGGTGCCCCGCAGGCCTTCCAGCAGTCCGCCCCGCCGGCCCCGCCCGGGTTCCCGCAGGAGACGAACCGTCCGCAGCAGGGCGGCTCGCCCTTCGGCGGCGGTGACGACGACTGGGTGATCTCCCCGCCGACCCCCGGTTCTCCGGGCGGACCCGGTGGCCCTGGAGGTCCCGGCGGTCCTGGCGGTCCCGGTCAGGGCGGTGGCGGCTACGGCTATCCGCAGCCCGGTTCGCCCCAGGCCCAGCGTCCGGCGTACCAGCAGCAGCCGACGACATGGCTGGCGACGATCGGTCCGGACCGCGAGTACTTCATGGCGATGATGCAGCGCTCGGGCCCGGAGGCCGCGGGTCTCAACCTGCCCGCGTACTCCCCCGAGCAGCAGCGCCAGCTCACCGGCAACCAGATCACCATCGGCCGCCGGCGCCACTCCACCGGCGAGTCCCCCGACATCGACCTGTCGGTGCCGCCGGAGGACCCGGGCGTCTCGCACCAGCACGCGGTACTGGTCCAGCAGCCCGACGGCAGCTGGGCGGTCGTCGACCAGAACTCGACGAACGGTACGACGGTCAACGGCGGCGAGGAGCCGATCCAGCCCTTCGTGCCGGTGCCGTTGCAGGACGGGGACCGGGTGCATGTGGGGGCGTGGACGACGATCACGGTCCGACGCGGTTAGAACGGCACAGGTCAGCGGAGGGGCCAGGTGTACGGCCCCTCCGGGTCGTCCAGCCATGCCC
The DNA here is from genome assembly GCF_042721125.1 of Streptomyces sp. NPDC058469. Classification (NCBI taxonomy): domain Bacteria; kingdom Bacillati; phylum Actinomycetota; class Actinomycetes; order Kitasatosporales; family Streptomycetaceae; genus Streptomyces; species Streptomyces sp. NPDC058469. Next base: position 4,889 of record NZ_JBHXME010000129.1, on the reverse strand, counting down.
GTGCCCGCCCGTCGGCGACCGTGACGCCGTAGCGCTCGCGTCCTGGCCTCCCTTCGCGTTCCCACAACTCGCGGGCGTCCCGCGGGTCGAGGGTGCCGTGGGTGAGGGTCAGCAGGAAGCGGAGCAGTTCGTGGTCGCCGGGCCGGTGCGGGATCTCGTCCGGTGCGGTGGGTTCGGTGCCGCGCAGGGGCACGAAGTACGCGGCCGTGTGCAGGAAGGTGCCCTCGGCGTGCGCGGCGTCCCGGACGGTGAGTGCGATGAGGCCGGTGGCCAGCGGGGCCAGGATGCGGGCACCGGGGCTGCACTGGGCGATCCAGGCGGGCGGGACCGAGGTCAGGGCGCAGGTCGCGATGATCCGGTCGTAGGGGCCGTGTTCGGGGACCCCGCGGGTGCCGTCGCCGGTGACGACGGTCGGGCGGTACCCGGCGTCGGCGAGGTGGGTGCGCGCGGACTCGGTGATCTCCGGCTCCAGATCGACGCTGGTCACCAGCCCGTCCCCGAGCCGGTGGGCGAGCAGCGCCGCGTTGTAGCCCGTCCCCGCGCCGATCTCCAGCACCCGGTCGCCGTCCGCCACCCGCAGCTCGGCCAGCATCCGCGCCATCAACGAGGGCTGACTGCTGGACGACACCAACTCCCCGTCCCGCAACCGCGTGGCGAGCGGCACGTCGGCGTACGCCCCGCGCAGCCAGCGCTCTCGCGCGCACGGCTCGGGACTCCCCCGCCACAACCGCTCATACCCGTGACCCTGTCCGTCTCCGTCCACGGCACCGACGTAGTAGTACGGCACGAACAGATGCCGCGGCACCGCCGCGAACACCGCCCGCCACCCGGGGTCCGCGTCCCAGGCGCCGCTCAGTCCGATCGCCCGCACCAGTTCCGCCCGCGCGGAGACGGCGACGGCGTCCAGGTCCTTGTCCAGGGCGTGCGCGCTCATACGTCCACTGTCCTGCGGTGGCGGCCGGGAGGCGAGCGGTCCTAAGTCCGAAGTCCTCCGTCACCCCGTCTGAGACCATGGGGAGCGTGAAAGAGATTCGGCGCGGCACGCTTCAGGAGCAGACCTTCTACGAGCAGGTCGGCGGGGAGGAGACCTTCCGCCGCCTCGTCCACCGTTTCTACGAGGGCGTCGCCGAGGACCCGCTGCTGAGGCCCATGTACCCGGAGGAGGACCTGGGCCCGGCCGAGGAGCGCTTCACCCTCTTCCTGATCCAGTACTGGGGCGGCCCGACGACGTACAGCGACAACCGCGGCCACCCGCGCCTGCGCATGCGTCACGCCCCGTTCCAGGTCGACCAGGCCGCACACGACGCCTGGCTGGCGCGCATGCGCGTCGCCGTCGACGAACTCGGCCTGTCCGAGGAGCACGAGCACACTCTGTGGAACTACCTGACGTACGCCGCCGCCTCGATGGTGAACACGGCGGGCTGATCCCCCTTCACTGAACGTCGGATTCCGGTCGTACGGCGTCGGATTCCGGTCACGATCCGGTCAAGCAGTGCCCACAAGCGGTTACTCACCGCCCGTCCCCTCTGACAGCATCGCCGGGAAAGATCGGACAACGGCGGGGGGCCGGGTGGGGTTCGTCCTGGTACGCGCGCGGGCACACCGCCTGCTGCTCGCCGCCGCGCTGCTCACCGTCCTGCTGACCACGGCGGTCCTCACGACGCTCACGGCCTACTCGGGCGCGATCGGCGACGCGGCGCTCCAGCACTCCCTGAACGACGCCCGCAACGCCCCCGACGCCGCCCTCCTCGTCAAGGCCGACGTCCCGCCCGCCGAGCGCACGGCCGCCGACACCGCCGTACGGAAGGCGGCCGGCCGGACCTTCGACGAACTGCCGGTGACCGTACGGACGTTGATGCGCTCGGGGCCCTACGCCCTGCCGCGCTCGCTCCAGCCGCGTGCCGAGCGGTCCGGCGACCCGGATCTCACCTACTTCGGGGCCCTGGACCGGACGCAGGTCCGGCTGGTCTCGGGCCGTTTCCCGCGCGCGACGGCCTCGGGGGACATCGAGGTCGCGCTGCCCCGCACCGCGGCGGAGGGGCTCGGGGTGCGGGCCGGCGCGCGGCTCACCCTCGACAACCGGCTCACCGGGCCCACAGCGCACATCCTCGTCACCGGCGTCTACCGGCCCGCCGTCGCGAGCGCCGCCTACTGGCTCCTCGACGACCTGCGCGGCCGCGGCCTCAGCACGGCCGGTTTCACGACCTACGGCCCGCTGCTCACCGATCCCGCGGCCCTCACCGGCGGAAGGCTGAGCGCCGGACAGTCCGCGTGGCTCGCGTCGGCCGACTTCTCCACGCTGACGACCGGGCGGATCGGCACCCTGCGCGAGACGGCCCAGGCGGGCAGCGCCTCGCTGCGAAAGTCCGGTGCGGTGACGGGAGTTACCACCGCGACGACCTCGCTGCCGGACGTACTCGACCGGATCGACCGCTCGTTGCTCGTCTCCCGCTCCACCCTGCTGATCGTCGCGCTCCAGCTCGCGCTGCTCGCGGGTTACGCGCTGCTGCTCGTGGCCCGGCTGCTGAGCGCCGAACGGGCGGGCGAGAGCCGGTTGTTGCGGGCGCGCGGCGGTTCCCGGGCGCGGATCGCGGGTCTGTCGGCGGTGGAGTCGCTGCTCCTGGCCGTACCGGCGACGGCGGTCGCGCCCTTGCTGGCGGGCCCGCTCACCGAACTGCTCGCCGGGCACGGCGCGTTGGCGCGGATCGGGCTGCACCTGAACACTCCGGCGGGCGGACGGGCGGGGGTGTGGCTGGTCGCGGCGGCCGTCGCCCTCGGCTGCGCGCTGGCGGTGACGCTCCCCGCGCTCACGTCCTCCTTCGAGGGCGGCCGGGCCCGTGCGGTCCCGGCCCCGCTGCGCGCGGGTGCGGACATCGGGCTGCTGGTCGTGGCGGGGGTCGCCTACTGGCAGCTGAACCGGCAGACCTCGGGAGCCGTCAGCACCGACAACTCCGGGACGCTGGGCATCGATCCCCTGCTGGTCGCGGCCCCCGCCCTCGCCCTGCTCGCGGGCACGGTCCTGACGCTACGGCTGTTGCCGCCGGTGGCGCGGCTGGCCGAGCGCCGGGCCGCCGCCGGGCGGGGGCTGCCGGTGGCGCTGGCGGGCTGGCAGTTCAGCCGCCGTCCGATGCGGGGTGCCGGGCCGGTGCTGCTGCTCGTGCTCGCCCTGGCGCTGGGCATGCTCGCCATCGGGCAGAGCGCCTCCTGGAACCGCTCGCAGAGCGACCAGGCCGACTTCCAGGCCGGGGTACCGGTACGCGTACTGGCCGCCGGTGACGGCGGGTTGGGCCGCACGGAGACCTACGCGGACCTTCCCCGCGTACGGGAGGCCGCGCCCGCCGTCCGTACCTCCCTGTCCCTCTCGGGCGACCGCACTGCGACCGTGCTGGCGCTGGACACGGCCCACGCGTCGGACGCGGTACTGATCCGACGGGACCTGACGTCGGGACACCCCGCCGGACCGCTGCTGGCCGGCCTGGCACCGAAGGGGAGCACGGCCGGAACCGAAATCCCGGCGGGGACAGCCCGGTTGACGATGCGAGCGGGCATCCACAGCACGGGCCCGGAGACGACGGTCGTCGTCACGGCCACGGTCGAGGACCGCTACGGCACGCCGTACCAGGAGCCGCTCGGTCAACTCCCCACGGACGGGCGGTCGTACGACCTGACGCTGGACCTGCCCACGACGCTCGGCCCCCTGACCTTCACCGGCCTGCAACTGGACCTGCCCCAGCCCGGCGAACGCGCCGCTCAACAACGGCTCACGGTGAGCGAGTTGAACGCCACGGACGCTCAGGGCAAGGTACGGAGGCTGACGCTGCCCACCACCTGGACGGGGAAGTCCTCCGTCAGCGCGTCGTACGGCACGGCCAACCCGCATGCTCCCAAGGTAAGTTCGGCGAAGCCCCTGACCGTCGACTACGACACGGGATACATCCCGGACAAGGACTTCTGGACGATCGCCTCCGTCACGGTGCAGTTGCGGGTCGTGCAGCCCGCGGCGCCCGAGATCACGGCCGTCGCCACCGACCGCTTCCTGGCCTCGGCGGGCGCGCGCACCGGGCAGCGGGTGCAGGTGACGCTCGGCGGGGAGAACCTGCCGGTGCGGATCGTGGCGGCGGTGCGGGGGCTGCCGACGACGGGTGACTCCGGTGCGTCGAGCGCGCAGGACGGGGGTGCGCTGCTGGTCGATCTCCGGTCCGTGAACCGGGTGTTGGAGGCGCGCTACGGCGCGGATGTCACGCCCACCGAGTGGTGGCTGCGGACGGCGCCGGGCGACGCGGCGACGGTGGCCGCGGCGGTGCGCGCGCTGCCCGATGTCGATCCCACGGAGGTCGTGGTGCGGGAGGAGATCGCCCAGGAACTGCGCGACGACCCGTTCGGCGCCGGCCCCGAGGCCGCGTTCGCCGCGGCGGCGCTGGTGGCGGCGGCCCTCGCGGCGGTGGGGTTCGCGGTGAGCACGGCGGGGTCGCTGCGGGAGCGCGGCGCGGAGTTCGCCGTGCTGCGCGCGCTGGGCGCCCCGCGCCGCCAGCTGGCCCGCATGATCGCCGCCGAACAGGGCGTACTGGTCGCGCTGGCCCTCGTGGTGGGCGTGGCCCTGGGGACCGTACTGACCCGGGCGGTGATCCCCCTGATCGTCCTGACGGCCCGGGCGACCCGTCCGGTCCCGCGCGTCCTGGTCGAACTGCCCGTCCCCCGCGTGGCGTTGCTACTGGTCACGGTGGCCCTGACACCGCTGATCGTGACGGCAACACTGGCGTTCCGGCGGGCCGATCCGGCCACTTCGCTCCGGGAACAGGGGGGTGAGTGAGATGGGGGACGAGAGATCTGGGAGCCCGGGGGATGCCGGGGGTTCCGGGACGGCCGGGGGTTCCGGGACGGCTGGAGGT
>NZ_JBHXME010000128.1:0-32972 GCF_042721125.1 Streptomyces sp. NPDC058469 | reverse complement strand
GTGCCCAGCTGCGGTTGGGGCAACCTCCAGGCCGATGTAGCTGAACAGGGCGATGGGAGCGGCGGCCGAGATCGCACCCATTGCCGATTGGCCACTGGCGTTGAACGAACCGAAGTTGTGCGGGTCGATGAACAGCAGGCCGATGGTGGCCATGAAGAGCAGCGGGACGAACTTCAGCACGGTGGTGAACACCTGGAAGGCACCCATGTTCCGTACGCCGGTGAGGTTGATCGCGGCGGGTATCCAGAGCCCGATCAGCGCGATGAGTATCGAAATCGCCGTCTTGTGGCCGGTGTTGACGAACACCTCGACATAGCCGACCCAGGCCACGACGATCGCGGCGTTCCCCGCCCATGCGGTGATCCAGTACGACCAGGCGTTGAGGAATCCGGCGAACTCACCGAAGGCCTCACGGGCGTAGACGTACGGTCCGCCGCTCCCCGGAACGCGCTTCGACAGCGCCCCGAAGGTCACCGCCAGAGCAAGGGCGCCCAGCGTGACGACCCCGAACGCCACGAGCGCGATCGGCCCGTACGGCGCGAGAGCCGAGGGGAGCGCGAACACTCCGGTCCCGATGATGGTGCCGACCACGAGCGCGGTCGCACCGGAGAGGCCGAGTGCCGCCTTGGGAACCGCCCCTTCACTGCTTCTTGGGGTCGTGGGCATGGTGGTGCTCCTTGTGCAGGTCGCTACAGGGAAATCGATCTGTGCCCGATCCTTCTCGGCGGCGGTGATCGTGATCAGTGGCCGAACATCCCCACCCGGGACCATTGGTCCCGGCCGTCAGGTCCCGAACGGCCCGTCGAGCGGCTGGTGGCCTGAGCGCGGCTCGTCGACGAACCGGCCCGTCAGGAGTCGAGATCTGTCACAGCGGCCCTACCCCTGGCAGAAGAAGCTCCCCAATACAGGGCCGTCGGCTACAGGGCCGTCGGCCGGTGGGCAGGGACCTCCGGCCCCTGCCCCCGCGATCACCCCGCGAGTTGGCTTGGTGGCCTGGCCGCCACGCTCGTCCCGAGCAGCCCGGCGCCACCCCGCGCCCCACACCGCAGAACCACAACGGGTGTCCGGCGCGCAGGATCCCGAACACTGTCGGCCGCCCGCACAACTCGGGCGGCAGAACGGAGGGACGTCATGGCAGACGCTCCGCGCTCATCCCACGCCTACCTCGTGGGCGGCGGCATCGCCTCCCTCGCGGCCGCCGCCTTCCTCGTCCGCGACGCGGACTTCCCCGGCGAGCACATCCACATCCTGGAGGAACTCCCCATCGCCGGCGGCTCGATGGACGGCCGCGGCGAACCCGCCGGATACGTCACCCGGGGCGGGCGGATGCTGGAGGAGGAGGCCTACACCTGCCTGTGGAACCTCCTGGAGACGATCCCCACCCTGACCGACGAAACGGTCTCGGTACGCGAGGAGACCACCGAGTTCAACGCCAAGTGGCCCACCGACGCCAAGGCCCGTCTGATCGGCCACGGCACCACGATCCTGGACGCCGCCGACTACGGCCTCGACACCCACGACCGCCTGGAACTGACCCGCCTGCTGGTGTTGCCCGAAGCGGTCATCGGCGCACGCAGGATCGAGGACTTCTTCTCCCCGCACTTCTTCGCCACCAACTTCTGGACGATGTGGCGCACCACCTTCGCCTTCCAGAACTGGCACAGCGCCATCGAGCTCAAGCGCTACTTCCTGCGCTTCATGCAGGAGTTCCCCCGCATGCACACCCTCGCCGGCGTGCGCCGCACCCGCCTCAACCAGTTCGACTCGATCATCCGGCCGCTTCGCACCTGGCTGGAAGCCCGCGGCGTGGTCTTCGAGTACGGCGTGCGGGTCACCGACGTCGACTTCACCACCGACGAGGAGGGCGTCCGGCGCGCACGACGCCTGCACCTCGAACGCGACGGGCACCCGGACACTTACGAACTCACCGCCGACGACTACGCGTTCCTCACCCTGGGCTCGATGACCGCCGACGCCACCTACGGCACTGGCGACACCGCGCCCGAACTGGTCCGCGACAAGAGGGACGGTGGCTGGCGACTCTGGGAGACCATCGCCGCCAAGGCCGACGACTTCGGCCGGCCCACCGCCTTCAACGGCAACGTGGACGAGGCCAAGTGGGAGTCCTTCACCCTCACCCTGCGCGACCCGCTGCTCCTGCACCGCATCGAGGAACTGTCCGGCAACCTCCCCGGCACGGGTGCGCTGATGACGTTCAAGGACTCCAACTGGCTGATGTCCGTCGTCGTGCCGCATGCTCCGCACTTCGACGGGCAGCGCGAGGACGTCTACACCCTGTGGGGCTACGGCCTGTTCACCGACCGCGACGGCGACTTCGTCGGCAAGCCGATGGCCGAGGCCACCGGCCGGGAGATCCTCACCGAACTCCTCGGCCACCTCGGCATGTCGGACATCGAGGAGCAGGTCGCGGCGACCACGACCGTGATCCCTGTGATGATGCCGTACATCACCAGCCAGTTCGCCCCGCGCACCGTGCACGACCGCCCTCTGGTCATCCCGCGCGGCTCCGCCAACTTCGCCTTCCTGGGCCAGTTCACGGAGATCCCCGAGGACGTGGTCTTCACCGTCGAGTACTCCGTGCGCGGCGCGATGCACGCCGTCTACGGCCTGTTCGGCCTCGACGACCACGAGATACCCGGTATCTACCACGCCCTGGCCGATCCGGCGACTGCCTTCAACGTGCTGAAGGCCGCGCTGATCTACTGAGGCAGACAACGCCGAAGGGCCCCACCGCAAACGATGGGGTCCTTCGGCATCATGCCCGATTGGATTTCGCCGCCACGCGCGGTGTACCTCCGGCTCCAAGTCACTGTGCTGGAGCGCAGGTTGCCATGGGACAACGGTTGCTGATCACGCGCCATGCCGTCGTGATCACAGGTAGCCGAAACGGACTCTTACGTTGGCAATTGCCTCAGTTCCAGCGGTACGCGAGCCTTCACAGATCCGGGCCGGAGACCAAAAGCATCCAAGGCGTTGCTGTTCTCATCGACATTTCCAGGCCCTGTGATCGCTAAGTGCTGCCCAGAACCATCGTCAAACGTTGCCCACTCCCACTTACAGAATCAGACGGGCCTGGATGTCGTCAGTAACAGCACGCGCGCGGAATCTCCCTGCTGGGGCGGCTGCGTCCGTTCACGCCGGATGTCGCCGGTGAGACGGTTCAGGAAGTCGTCGCGGCTGCGGCTGCGGTGCGCCTCAGCGGCGGACGTTTCACGGGAGTCGACGTACGGATCCGCCAGCTCCCCGCTCAGGCCCTGTGCGTGCCAGCGGTTCACCCGGTGCAACCGCACCGCGTCCATGGTGGACGACTCGCCTGAACGGGGCTTGTGCGGCTGCCTCTGCTCCGGCTGGGCTGTCATCGCGCATCGCCCGAGATGACAGCCACCAGCGGAACACTCCGGTGCGGCGGGGCCGGAGCAGCTGGGGCAGGGGCGTCTCCGAGTGACGGTGGCAGATGCCCGACCGGGGGGCCGAGGAGCAGGAACCCGGAGCCGGTGACGTCGAATATCAGGTCCAGTGTCGGTGGCGGGTGGTGCAGTTGCAGGGTCCCGCCGGCCTCGGTGGTCTTCTGCGCAGCGTAGAGGAAGGTATTTAGGCCGCTGCAGTCGCAGAAGGTCACGGTGGTGAGGTCGATGTCGATGGTGCGGATGTCGTCGCTCAAGCACCGTGCCAGTGCTGCGCGCACCCGCGGGGTCGATTCCAGGTCGATCTCACCGACCAGGGTGATCAGTGCCCGGTTGCGTCGGTCATGACGGTAGATGGTGAGCCGTGGGAGGGGCATGACGCCTCGGTTCAGAAGACCATCCGGCAGCGAGGTGCGGATGCCGGGTTTCCCGGCTCCTCTTGGCGTGCTGCTGGCAGGGGCGTACGTTCGGCGAAGGCAGAGCGACGGCCGGTCCGAGGGCCTGCGCGACAGGACCGGGAACCCACCCGGTTCCCTCCAGGGATGCGCCGGTGGCGGACGAAAGGTCCGCTCCCCGCAGCCATCTGTGTCGAGAAACGACAAGCCGCCGGGGTCTGGGACGCCTGGACGGCAGCATAGTCCTGGCCCAGTGCGGCAGACGGTCCGAAGCCACCCCATCTCAGGATGTGGACGGCGTCGAGGGCCAGTGGCGCACTCATGTCCGGTTCCCTGCACGGTACTTGGGAGAGTGGCACGAGCAAGGCGGCCGTCAGCCGCTCGGGTATGGCAGTCCGTCGACCGCCCGAGGAGATGGCTTCGCATGACGGAGCCGAACGGTTCAACCCTGCAGAAATCCGATCCAGGTCACGGACACCACTGGGCGCACCGCCGCCGACGTCATGGTCAAAGCCACGTCCGGTACCAGCATGCGCGGCACCTTCGACGTGACGTTCCCTACAAGGCCACCCGCGCCGGCCCGGGCCTGCTCACCTCGTACGTCCTGTCGCCCAAGGACAGCGGGACGGTCACCTTCGACACCCTGCCCCTGACGGTGAACCGCTGACACCGGTCTGCGGCATGGAACAGCCCGGCGAATCGGTGCCGCGCCGGGGCTGTTCCATGCCAAGGAGAGGTACAGCAACTTCAGTCCTCCGCCTGCTCTTTCAGCAACTCGTCCGCGATCCGCGCCGCCCACGCCTCGATCGCGCCGAAGTCGCGGAAGTCTCCGCCCTTCCCGTTGCGCACGATCGACTGGGCGATGCGCCCCTTGGCGCCCTCCTCCAGGCAGCCACCGAAGGTGGCATGGTCCCTGGCCCCGAGCCGGGTCATGGCACGCCGTACGCCGTGCACGGGCGGGATGTCCCGCTCCGAGGCCGAGGCGTCGAGTGGGCCGCTGCTGAAGAACCACAGCGGGCGCTCAGCCAGTTGGCGGCTGTGCCGGCTCACGAACCGGCGGGCGTCGCGGTGCCAGCGGCCGGCGTAGAGCCCGCTGCCGACCACCACGGCGCCGTATGCCGTCACGTCCACGACGGACCTGGCAGGCAACAGGTCGGCGGCGAGTCCCTCCTTACGCAGGACCTCGGTCACGGCCTCGGCGATCTGCGCGGTCGATCCGTTCGTCGTCCCGTAGGCGACCAGCACGCTGGTGGGCATGACGGTTCGCCTCCTCTCAGTTCACAGGTGGCGCACCCAGGCCTCGGAGACACCGTGGTAGGTCTGCTCCTCGGGCCGGGTGCGGGAGTCGTCCGTCCGGTAGGAGAGCGTGTCGACGACAGCCACGACACCGTCGATCTGACGGGCCATGGAGACGGCGATCTCCGTCTCGCTCTTGCGTTCCATGGGGCCGGAGAGCGTGACGACGCCCTCCACCACGGAGACGTCGATGGTGCTCGGCGCCAGCCACAGGGCGCGTACCAGCACCTCTTGGACGACCTCGTCGCGGATCTCCGCGTCGGGCCGCAGGAAGACCTGGAGCACATCGCGGCGGGTGACGATGCCAACGAGCCGCTGCTCCTCGTCGAGAACGGGCAGCCGCTCCACGCGGTGCTGGGCCATGGTCCGGGCGGCCTCGACGATGGTGTCGTCGGCGTACACGGTGACGGGTGGCGCGGTCATCAGCCGGCCGGCGGTGCGGGCCGTTGCCTTCGCGGCGCGCAGTCTGGCGCCGCGCGTCAGGTCGGCGAACCGGAACCGCTTCTTCGGCTCGTACGGGTCGGGTGCCTCGGTCTGGTGGGCCATCAGGTCCGTCTCGGAGATGACTCCGATGACCTGATCGTCCTCGTCGACCACGGGCATGCCGCTGATGCGGTGCTCGCCGAGCAGGCGTGCCACCTCTTTGAACGGCGTTCCGTAGCTGGCGCGAACGACCTCCGTGGTCATCACGGAGCCGACCTTGTTGTGCTTCATGGTGTTCCCTCCTCAGCGAAGTCGGCGCAGATACGGGTCCTGCGGCCTGTTGGGCAGCAGGCGCACGCGGGCATCGAGGACGGAGACTCCGCCCGGTGCCGCGAGTACGGGGTTGAAGTCGGCCTCGGCCAGCTGCGGCAGGTCGCTCGCCATCCGGGACAGCCGCAGCAGCAGCTGTTCGAGGCCCGCGAGGTCGACGGGCGGGCTGCCGTGCGCGCCGAACAGGAGCGGTGCGCAGCGCGGGGCCGTGATCAGGTCGTGCACGTCGTGGTCGGTGAGCGGGGCGAGTCGGGCGGTGTGGTCGGCGAGGATCTCGGTCGCGGTACCGCCGAGGCCGAAGAGGACGAGCGGTCCGAAGACCTGGTCCTGAACCACACCGGCGAACAGCTCGGTGCCGCGCTCGGCGAGCGGCTGCACGACCACGCCCGTCAGCAGTCCGGCGAACCGGGTCTCCAAGTCCCGGAAGGCTGCGCGCACTTGGGAGTCGCCGCACAGGTCGAGGTGGACGGCGTGCTGTTCGCTCTTGTGCAGCAGGCCCGGCCAGTGGCCCTTCATGACCACCCGGCCGTCGGCGCCGCGCAGCCGGTCGGCGGCGAGGACGGCCTCGTCCTCGGTCTCCGCCCAGGCCCAGGCCAGCTGGGGAACGCCGTAGCAGCCGAGGAGTTCGGCGCACTCGCGCGGGCCGAGCCAGCCGCCGTCCGGGTTCGCTTCGAGGTAGGCCTCGACGACGCTGTGGGCGCGCGCGGTGTCGACTCCGTCGAGGTCGGGAATCGTCCCGGCGGGCCGGGCGAGCCAGGCCGCGCGGTTGGCGGCGTGGGCCAACGCCCGCGCCGCCGCCTGCGGTTCGGCGTAGGCGGGGACAGTGCGGTCGTCGGTGGTGGGCAACAGCTCGACGGGCAGGGCCTGTTCGAGCCGGACCACGACAACCGGCTTGGGCCTGTGTCCCGTTGCGCGGGTCAACGCCCGGACGAGGTCGTCGCCGGTCGCCTCGGCGACCGCCGTGGGGACCAGGGCCACGAGGACGGCGTCGACGCCGGCGTGCCGCATGATGCGGTCCACGCAGTCCTTGAGCTGCTCCTCCGAGACGGCCGCGGTGGCGTCGACGGGGTTGCCGACCGCGGCGCCCTCGGGCAGTACGGCGAGCAGGTCGTCGACGAGTTCGGCGGTCGGCATCGGCAGGCTGAGCCCGGCCTCGGCGCAGGCGTCGGCCGCGAGGACACCCGCTCCCCCGGCGTTGGTGACGATCGCGACGCGGGATCCGGTCGGCAGCGGCTGGGAGTGCAACAGGGCAGCGGCTTCCAGGAGTTCACCAACGGAGCGGGCGGCGGTGATGCCTGCCTGGGTGAACAGCGCCCCGCGCGTCATGGTGCGGGTGGCCGCGGCGGCGGTGTGCGAGGCGGCGGCACGGCGGCCCGCGTCGGTGCGACCCGCGTCGACAGTGAGGACGGGCATACGGCGGGTCACGCGGCGCGCGGTGCGGGAGAACGCCCGCGGGTTGCCGAAGGACTCCAGGTGCAGCAGTGCGAGGTCGGTGGTGCCGTCGCTCTCCCACCACTGGAGCATGTCGTTGCCGCTGACGTCGAACTTGTCGCCCAGCGAGGCGAAGGTCGAGACGCCGATGCCGAGCCGGGACAGCCCGTCGAGCAGGGCGATGCCGACGCCGCCGGACTGCACGGCGATGCCCGCGGTGCCGGAGCTGGGGTGATTGGCGGCGAAGGTCGCGTCGAGGTTCAGTTCCGGGTCGGTGTTGGAGACACCGAGGCAGTTGGGGCCGACAAGCCGCATGCCGTACGTCCGGCAGGCCGCCGTCAGCGCCTGGGCCTGGGCCGCGTCGAGTCCCGCGGTGACGACGAGGAGGGCGCGTGCGCCCGCCTTGCCGCACTCCTCGGCGGTGGCCGGGACGGCGGCTGCGGGTACGGCGACGATCACGAGGTCGGGCGTCCTGGGCAGCGCGCTGACCGAGGGATGGCTCGGCACGCCGAGGATCGAGGTGGCCGCGGGGTTCACCGCGAAGAGGCGGCGGGTGAAGCCGCCGGCTTTCAGATGGTGCAGGATCGCCCGGCCCACAGAACCGGCCTTGCGTCCGGCACCGACAACGGCGACCGCGTCGGGCCGCAGCAGCGGTACGAGGCTGGCGACATCGGCGGCTCGGCCGCGCGCCTCGGTGGCCGACAGGTAGTTCTCGTCCTCGTCGAGTTCGATGGTGCAGCGCATCTCGGGGCCCTCGAAGCGGCGGGCGGTGCGCAGACCGAGGTCGGCGAAGAGCCGCAGGACCTCGCGGTTCTCACTGAGCGCGTCGGCCGTGAACGTAGTGACGCCCTCGGCGCGGGCGGCGGAGACCAGGTGCTCGACGAGGAGGGTGCCGACGCCCCGGTGATGCAGTCCGTCGGCCACCGCGATGGAGATGTCGGCCGCTGCCCCCGTGCCGCCGGTGTCGTACTCGGCGAGCCCGATCACCTGGCCCATGGTCTCGGCCAGCAGGGCTCGGTATCCGGGGTGCGGCCGGCAGGCCCGGTCGGCAGCCATCTCGGCGGACCGGCGGCTCAGCCCGAAGAACCGCAGTCGCAGGTTCTCCGGGGACATCTCCTCGTAGAGCCCCTGCAGTTGGTCGTGGTCGCCCGCCACGACGGGACGGATGCACACGGTGGTGCCGTCCGCGAGCAGGGCATGGACGGTGGGTCGGCTGAGCGTGTCGTCCGTCATCACGGGTCTCCTCCAAGGTTCTTCGGCACTTCGAGCGTCCCGCGGAACGGAGAGAGGCCCCATGGGCTGCCTGGGGGCGGACCATGGGGCCTATCGGCCCTCAGGAACCCGCCGCACAGGCCCGCCGCACGGGGCCTCTCGCGGTCGTGCTCAGTCGTCGGCGACCAGCGCCGTCAGGTCGAGGAGGCGGTTGGTGTAGCCCCACTCGTTGTCGTACCAGCCGAAGACCTTCACCAGGGTGCCGTTCGCCTGCGTGAGCGCCGGGTCGAAGATGCACGACGCGGGGTCGCCGATGACGTCACGCGAGACGATCGGGGCCTTCGTGACGCGGAGGATGCCGTTCAACGGGCCGTCCGCCGCCTCGGCGAAAGCGGCGTTGACCTCCTCCGCCGTCGTCTCGCGGTTCAGCACCACCGCGAGGTCGGTGAGCGATCCGTCCTCCACCGGGACACGTACGGCGATGCCGTCCAGGGCGCCCGCCAGATCCGGCATCACAAGCCCGACCGCGCGGGCCGCGCCGGTGCTGGTCGGGATGATGCTCAGCGCCGCGGAACGGGCCCGGCGCAGGTCCTTGTGCGGGCCGTCGAGCAGGGACTGGTCGTTGGTGTAGCCGTGGATGGTGGTCATCATGCCGCGCTCGATGCCGAAGGTCTCGTGGAGCACCTTCACCATCGGGGCGACACAGTTCGTGGTGCAGGACGCCGCTGAGACGATCCGGTCGCTGTGCCGGTCGTAGGCGTCGTCGTTGACGCCCATCACGATGGTGGCGTCCACGTTCTTGCCCGGAGCCGAGAGCAGCACCGTATGGGCGCCGCCCTTGAGGTGGAGGGCGGCGGCGTCGCGGTCGCGGAAGCGTCCGGTGGACTCGACGACGATGCTCGCGCCGTAGTCGGACCAGCGCAGGCCGGCCGGGTCGCGTTCGGCGCTGACAGCGATCCGCCTGCCGTCGACGGTGATCGAGCTGTCGTCGTGGCTGACCTCCCGGCCGATGCGCCCGAACGTCGAGTCGTACTCCAGGAGGTGGGCCAGGGTGGCGGCCGAGGTGATGTCGTTGATCGCGACCACCTCGACGTCCTGGGTGCCCGCCTCGGCGCGGTCCAGTGCCGCGCGCAGATAAGTGCGACCTATCCGGCCGAAGCCGTTGATACCGACGCGTACGGTCATGACGGTGAACTCCTTTACGTCGCACAGGGGTTGCGAGGGAGGGCGGGTCAGGCGTTCCAGGTCCAGTCCGCGACCTCGGGCAGGTCGGTGCCGTGCTCGCGGATCCAGGCGTGGTGGCGGGTGCGGGCGTCGGCCATGGTCTGGCGGACGGCGGCGGCGCGTACCGCGAGGCCGGGGACGCGGTCGATGACGTCCATGACGAGGCGGTAGCGGTCGAGGTCGTTGCGGACGACCATGTCGAACGGCGTGGTCGTGGTGCCGGACTCCTTGTAGCCGCGCACATGCAGGTTCGCGTGGCCCGCGCGGCGGTAGGCGAGCCGGTGGATGAGCCACGGGTAGCCGTGGTAGGCGAAGATGACCGGCTTGTCGGCGGTGAAGAGGCCGTCGTACTCGAAGTCGCTCATGCCGTGCGGGTGTTCCTCGCGCGGCAGCAGCCGGGTCATGTCGACCACGTTCACGACACGCACGGCGAGCCCGGGCAGGTGGCGGCGCAGCAACTGGGCGGCGGCCAGTACCTCCAGGGTGGGGACGTCGCCGGCGCAGGCGAGGACGACATCCGGTTCGCCGCCGTTCACCGTGCCCGCCCACTCCCAGATTCCGGCGCCGCGCGCGCAGTGGGCGCGGGCCTGGTCCATGGAGAGCCAGTCGTGGCAGGGCTGCTTGCCGGCGACGACCACGTTGACGTAGTCGCGGCTGCGCAGGACGTGATCTGCCACCGACAGCAGGGTGTTGGCGTCCGGCGGCAGGTAGACCCGTACGACCTCGGGGCTCTTGTTGAGGACGTGGTCGACGAAACCGGGGTCCTGGTGCGAGAAGCCGTTGTGGTCCTGGCGCCACACGTGCGAGGTCAGCAGGTAGTTGAGGGAGGCGATGGGCGCCCGCCACGGCAACTCCCTCGATGTCTTCAGCCACTTGATGTGCTGGTTGACCATCGAGTCGACGATGTGCACGAAGGCCTCGTAGCAGGAGAACATGCCGTGCCGACCGGTGAGGAGATAGCCCTCCAGCCAGCCCTGGCAGGTGTGTTCGGAGAGGATCTCCATCACGCGGCCGTGGCGGTCCAAGTGTTCGTCGACCGGCAGGAGTTCGGCCTGCCAGGCCTTGCCACTGGCGTTGAACACGGCCTGCAGGCGGTTGGAGGCGGTCTCGTCGGGGCCGACGAGACGGAAGTCGCGGCTCGCCGAGGTGTCGTGCATGACCTTTTCCAAGAGGTCGCCGAGGATGCGGGTGGGCTCGTGCAGGGTCGTTCCCGGCTTGTCGACCGGGACCGCGAACCGGTCCAGGGACGGAATCGGCAGATCCCGCACGAGGAGACCGCCGTTGGCGTACGGGCTGGAGCCGAGCCGCTTGGTGCCCTCGGGCACACAGGCGAGGACGTCCTCGACGGGTCGGCCCTCGGCACCGAACAGTTTCTCCGGGTGGTAGGAGCGCAGCCACGCCTCCAACTGCCGTAGGTGCTCAGGGTTTTCACGCACCTCGGACAGCGGGACCTGGTGCGCGCGCCAGGTGCCCTCGACCGGGACGCCGTCGACCTCGCCGGGTCCGGTCCAGCCCTTGGGCGTACGCAGCACGATCACGGGCCAGTGCACCCGCTCGGTGACGCCGTCCTCGCGGGCGGTCCGCTGCATCACGGCGATGCGATCCAGCGCGTCGTCGAACGCGGCGGCCATGGCGCGGTGCACCTTGAGCGGGTCGTCGCCGGTGACGTGGATCGGCTCGTGTCCGTAGCCGCGCAGCAGCTCGTCGAGTTCGGACTCGGGGAGGCGGGACAGCACCGTCGGGTTGGCGATCTTGTAGCCGTTGAGGTGCAGGATCGGCAGGACGGCGCCGTCGTGGACGGGGTCGAGGAACTTGTTGGAGTGCCAGGCGGCAGCGAGCGGGCCGGTCTCCGCCTCGCCGTCGCCGATCACGCAGGCGACCAGGAGGTTCGGGTTGTCGAAGGCGGCGCCGTAGGCGTGGGCGAGCGAGTATCCCAGCTCGCCTCCTTCGTGGATGGACCCCGGGGTTTCCGGCGCCACGTGGCTCGGCACGCCGCCGGGGAAGGAGAACTGCTTGAAGAGCCTCTCCATCCCGGCCCCGTCGCGGCTCACGTTCGGATAGGTCTCGCTGTAGCTGCCCTCCAGCCAGGAGTTGGCGAGCACGGAAGGGCCACCGTGTCCTGGCCCCCACACGCACAGCGCGTCCAGATCACGTGCCTTGATCACCCGGTTGAGGTGGGTGTAGACGAGGTTGAGCCCGGGCGAGGTACCCCAGTGGCCCAGCAGTCTCGGCTTGATGTGCTCGGGCCGGAGGGGCTCGGTGAGCAGCGCGTTCGCCATCAGGTAGATCTGGCCTGCGGCAAGGTAGTTGGCGGCTCGCCAGTGGGCGTCCAGGGTGCGCAGTTCGTCGTCGGAGAGTCCGGTCGCGTCCGGGTGTTCGGCCTTGTTCATCAGTGGCTCCGGGAGTCATCGGCATGGGGCAAGGGCAGGAAAAGCGGCATGGCAGGCAAAGTGCGGCGAGGCTGCCGCGCCGGCCGTACGTGGGACAACTGCTCGCATTACAAGTGGAGTTGGTGACCCGCCGCAGCGCTGAGAGCACCGGGCGTCCGCCGCGCGATCTGCGGACCTGCGTACCCGATCACGCGGCGAGTCTCCGAGCAGGTGGTCAGCGCGTTCATGCATGCTCGGGCACGATGGCGACCGGGCAGGCGGAGTGGTGCAGCACTCCGTGTGCCACCCGGCCCAGTTGGAGCCCGTAGTGCCCGGGGCGGCGCTTGGCCCCGACGACCAGGAGGTCGGCGTCCCGTGAGGCGTCCACAAGCACGGTCCGAGTGTGGCCTTCGACCGTACGGCGGTGAGATGCGACATCGGCGGGAACGTCCTGAAGCGCCGCTTCCAGCGCCTCCACTGCCTGCTGCTCGTGCAGTCGGGCGGGTTCGCCGGCCATCAGCGGATGGTCGGTGGACTCGTGCGCGGGCCAGCGCCAGGCCCGTACGGCCTCCACCTGCACCCCACATCGCCGCGCCTCCTCGAAGGCGAAGCGCACCGCCGCCGAGCCCGCCGGCTTCTCTCCGACACCCACGACAATGCGGCCGTGCGTGCCGGTCCGGGCCTGGTTGTCGTGGTCGCCGCGCACGACGATCATCGGACACTGCGCGTATCCGGCCACGATCAGGCTCACGGAACCCAGGAGCGCCTCGGCGAGACCGCTCCGGCCACGGGTACCCGTCACCAGCACCGACGCGCTGCGGCTCTCCCGCACCAGCGCGTACTCGGGTTCCTCCGCCAACACCTCGACACTCACGTCGAGTTCCGGTTGGCGGCGACGTGCCCGGCGTGCGGCGGTGTCGACGACATCCTCGGCCAACACCTGCTCGTCGGGCTTGGCGAGATCCTCGGCGATCGAAGTGCCTTCGTAGCGCTCCCACAGCGAGGCGTACACCACCTTCAGCGGGATTCCGCGCAGCGCGGCCTCGTCGGCCGCCCAGTCGACGGCGCGCAGACTCGGCTCGGAGCCGTCCACGCCCACGACAATGGGGAGCGTCATCGTGGTCACCGCCCCGCCGTGAAGTCGAAGACGATCCGGGCCTTGATCTCGCCGCGCAGCACGTCGGCGATGGACTCGTTGACGGTGTCCAGCGACCGAGTCTGGTAGATGACCTTCGTACGGCCCGCCGCGTGCAACCGGAAGACCTCGTCGAGGTCCTGGCGGGTACCGACGATCGAACCGATCACCGAGGTGCCGCCCAGGACGGTGTCGAAGATCGGGACCTGGATGGTGCCGTGCGCGGGCAGGGCGACCATGACGAGCTTGCCGCCGCGCCGCAGACCGGAGTTGACGGCGGCGAACGCGGCCTCGTTCACGGCAAGCGCGATGGCGGCGTGAGCACCGCCATGCTGCTTGAGGACCTGGCCGACGTCCTCCTTGCGGGCGTCGATGACGAGGTCGGCGCCGAGTTCGGCGGCCAGTTCGAGCTTCTCGTCGGTGACGTCGATCGCCGCGACGGTCGCCCCGGCGATCTTCGCGTACTGCACCGCCAGGTGGCCGAGCCCGCCGACGCCGGAGATCGCGACGAGCTGGGCGGGGCGGACGCCGGCGACCTTGAGGGCCTTGTACGTCGTGACGCCCGCGCAGGTCAGCGGGGCGGCCTCGATCGCGCTGACGCCGTCGGGCACCGGCTGGGCGAAGTCGGCCCAGGCCAGCATCTTCTCGGCGTAGCCGCCGTCGCAGCCGTAGCCGGTGTTGATCTGCTGCTCGCACAGCGTCTCCCAGCCGGACAGGCAGTGCTCGCACCGCCCGCAGGCCCAGCCGAGCCACGGCACGGCGACCCGTTGCCCGATGGTCAGGTGGGTGACGCCGTCGCCGAGCTTCTCGACGAGGCCGACGCCCTCGTGGCCGGGCACGAACGGCGGGTTCGGCTTGACCGGCCAGTCGCCGCGCGCGGCGTGGATGTCGGTGTGACACAGCCCGGACGCCTCGACACGGACGCGCACCTCGCCGGGGCCGGGCTCGGGATCGGGGCGCTCCTCTATGACGAGGGGCTCGCCGAACGCTCGTACAACGGCTGCCTTCATGACTGCTGCTCCTCAAACGGATGGGGGTGGGTCAGTCGTGTGCGACGACGGCCACGGGGGCGGTGGAGTGGTGCAGGACGCCGTGCGCGACGGGGCCGATGTGGGCGCCAAGCGCACCTCGGCGGATACGGCGGCCGATGACGACGAGGGAGGCCGCGCGGGAGGCGTCCACCAGGTGATCGGCGGCGCTGCCGACGCGCGGTTCCAGGACGACCTCGGTGCCGGGGTGCTTCTGCCTCCACGGGCGCAGGGCTTGAGTGAGGGAATCGGTCTCCTCGCGGGAGAGTTCCTCGTGCAGGCCCGCGTCCAGCGCGAAGCCGTAGGCGTAGTACGGCGGAAGGTTCCAGCCGTAGACGACGCGCAGGGTGGTGCCGTGCCGGGCGGCCTCGGCGAACGCGAACTCGATCACCGCGTCGGCGGGCCCCTCGGCGTCGAGGCCGAGGACCACGGGCCGGTTCGAGGCGGCAGACGCGGGGCTCGTCCCATCCTCGTCGGCGGCCTGTTCGTCAGCTCGGACCAGGACCACGGGCAGTTCGGCGCGCGCTACGACGGAGAGACCGACCGAACCGACGAGGAATCCGCCGACACCGCTCAGTCCACGCGAGCCGAGAACCAGCAGGTCGGCATCCTTCGCGGCATCCACCAGCGCGTCCGAGGGCGTGCCGGTCACCTGCTCCACGGTCACGTCTACACCGGGGTGGTGCAGCCTCAGTCCCTCGCCCGCCTCGCGCGGAATCCGCTCGCTCCAGTGCTGCTGCGTCTCGGCGCCCATCAGCGGGGCCTGGGCCAGCGGGTCCGGGACGGGCTCCCAGACATGGACGATCTTCAGTGGCAGATCGCGCAGTTCCGCCTCGCGGGCCGCCCATTCGGCGGCGGCTCGGCTCTCGGGTGAACCATCGAGACCTGTGACCACACTGCGGACCATGGTTCTTCCTCCTCAACGGGATGTGATTCCAGCTTCGTGGCGTAGGGGTTCCCGCAGCAGGGGCCGCAGGTCCCCGACAGGGACCGATCGGCCCAATGGGCAGCCGGAGGATGGGGCCCCTCGCGAGGGGCCCACCGTTTCTCCTGCGGTCAGCGCAGCCAGGCGTGGTCGCGGACGATGGGCAGCGTGGCCCAGACCTTGCCGAGACCCCAGGTGGCGCCGGCGCCCGCCGCCGCGAGGGCGATCAGAACGACGGCATAGATGAGGTGGTAGTCGGCGAACGGGTTCGACGACATGCTCACCGTGCCGTCCGACAGGTGCTTCGCAGGCGGCCACTCAGCGATCCACATCAACGCCATCATCGCCGTACCCGCCACAGCAGCCAGCCGCAACGCGACACCGGCAACCAGCGCGACACCGACGCCCAGCAGACCGAGCATGAACAGCCAGTTCACCCAACCGGCACCGGCCCAGTCATGGAACGTCGACTCCATCGGACCGGCAGCAACTGAACTCAGGAAGCCCTTGGTGGGCGAACCGCCGTCGATCCAGCCCTTGCCGGACGGCGTCGCGTAACCGAACCCGAACGTCTTGTCCAGGAACGCCCACAAGAAAACGAACCCGGTGAGCAGGCGCAGAGATGCGAACGCGTAAGCACGCGTCACGGTGGTCGCCGTGGCGGCTGCCGTCACGGCGCCGTCCGACGCCGAGCCGTTCCTGCGGAACGTGGGCAGGTGGAAGCCGGAGCTGCGGTGCGGGTGCTCGTGCACAGCCATGATCGTGGTCCCTTCGAGGTGTCGGGTCGTTCGTTGCACCCCTGACTCTTGTGCGCCGGGCCGTCCTCCACCTGATGCCGTTGGTCCGTCGGCGCCGGGCTGAACGTCCCCTTCCGCAGGGCCGGTTGGACCGTCGGCCCGAAGACACCAAGACCGACCAACTGTCGTACTCGACATATGGTCGGCGTGCTGCTTCACTCGTGACATGGCATCAATTCGTCTTACGCGCCCGACTCTTGAGGTCATCAAGGTGCTGCTGACGTCCACCGCCGACGACCCCGCGTGGGGGCTCAAGATCTGCGAGGAAGCCGACCTCGGATCCGGGACGGTCTATCCCATCCTTGAGCGACTGGTCGACGCGGGGTGGGCGACTCGGTATGAGGAATCGGGCGAACACCCGGGACGACCGAAGCGGTACTACTACGAACTCACCGCCGTCGGCCAGCAAGCGGCCCACCAGGCCAAAGCGCGGAAGCCTCGACTCTTCGGGCTGCACTCAACAGCTGAAGGGGGAGCGCTGTGAGGGCGGACGAGCCGACTGTGGAGGTCTTCTCCCGCGCTGGAACGCTGGCTGTTGTCGCGGTGCTGACGCCGGTACTGACCGGCGCTGCCGCGCTGATCTTCCTTCTCGTCGGCTACGCCGTGAAGTTGCTCGACCCCGAACCGGCGTTCGCGAAGAACATGTTGACCCTCGGATGGGCGGCCGGTGCCGTGACCGCGGTCGCGATCCTCGGCAGTGCCATCGCGCTGCTGCTCACCTCACTGCGCACCAGGCCCCCGGAGCAAGACCTGGACCCTGAGGCCACTACGAGCACACATACCCAGAACGCCCGGGCAGGTCTTCGGACCCTGGACCTCGCTTCGTTCGTCGCCGGAGAGCGCCGGTCACACCTCCGCGAGGAATGGGCCTCGGTCCTGGCCGGTGATCCCGGCAACGGCATCACCCTCTCCCGACGCCGCAGGCTGCGCTACGCCCTCGGGTTCCTCTGGGCGGCGCTCCGTATGCGGCTGCGTGACCTCACCGCTCCCCTGTGGCTGCCCGTGGACTGGCTCCTGTCGGTGGAGACACGCACACACGGGTTCATCACCCTGGCTGTCGGCGCGCAGGTCGTGTACGTCGAGTGCGAGGACGGTTTCCACGCCCTCGTCACCGAGGGCTGGGGCTGGTGTGCCGGCTGCGGCATCGCCCTTCGGCTGTTCGTCGGCTGGCTCCGGAGAATCCGCGGCATCGAACTCGCGTCGGCACACAGCGACTCCAACGACATCTAGCACCCGGTCACGCCAAGCGCACAGCCGTCGGCTGACCGGAGATCTCCGGTTCAGAAAGAGGGACGATGGAGCCCGCGCGGCCCTACACGATGTCGTTCGTGGCGCCGAGTCCGCGAACGCAGCGGTGCCCACCAATCCGTTCTATGGACTGGTGGGCACGAACAGGAACGCGGCCTTGATGTCCTGCTCAACAACGGGCCGCATAGCGGTCGGCGCGACGTGGAAGGGTGTTGCCGCCGAGGGCAACGAGCACGCGCGCGGGGCAGCCCTTCACGAACGGCGTCAGTGGTGAACGGGCGTCCGCCGGGTCGGCCGGTGCGTGCGGACCACCGGTGCGACCGACGGCCGCTGCGCTGTCCGGCGGGCACGCATCCGCAACACCAGCGCATCGAGTGCGGCGCTGACCACGACGGTGACCGCGGTCGCGATCACCAGCAGGACGGCGAACTGCCTCCAGAACTCCGGCGCCAAGGTCGTACCCACGGTGTCCACCCCCTCATGTCGGTCGAGTCCCTCTCTCGGTTTCATCGAACCGCCGGCAGCCCAGTGGCACAGGATGCCGAAGAGCTCTCCCGGGGCACCGGTCGGCCCGGTCAGCGGGCCGGGTGGCCCATGGCCGGTCGGGACACACGGGCGGACGCTGGAAGTGGTAGATACACACGCTTTCCGGAGGTCCGCCATGAACGCTTCCCCGACCATGAGCATGCCGCGGGCCCTGCCCCCGGAGCACCGCGAACAGCTGATGAGGCTCGCCCGCGAGGTGTCGATCCCGCAGCGCGCCCGGCTCTTCGAGGAGGGCGCCCGCGCCGACCGGTTCTGGATCATCCGCACCGGCACGATCGCCCTCGACATGCACGTGCCCGGCCGCCAGGCCGCCGTCATCGAATCGCTGGGACACAACGAACTCGTCGGCTGGTCCTGGCTGTTCGGCCCGCACACCTGGCACCTGGCCGCCGAGGCGACGACCCCGGTGCGGGCCTGGGAGTTCGACGCCACGGCCGTACGCACCCTGTGCATGGACGATCCCGCGTTCGGCGTGAACGTCTTCCAGTGGGTGGGCGACATCGTGGCCCACCGGCTGCGCGCGGCCCGCACCCGGCTGCTGGACCTGTACGCCCCGTACGGCAGCGGTGGCATGCGGTGACCGCGCCGACGGACCATGACGAACCAGGAGTGGCCATGCATGGATCACCGCACATCGTGAGCGACGTGATGACCCGTACCGTCGCCACCGTCGTTCACGGGACCGCCTTCAAGGACATCGTGCGCACGATGCAGGAGCGGAAGGTCAGTGCCCTGCCCGTGCTCGACGCGGCGGAGCGGGTGATCGGGATCGTCTCGGAGGCCGATCTGCTGCCCAAGGAGGAGTTCCGCGACGACGACCCCGACCGGCATACCCAGTTGCGCCGGCTGTCCGACCTCGCGAAGGCCGGCTCGGTGACCGCCGGCGAGCTGATGACCTCGCCCTGCCTGACCGTGGGCGCGGGCGCGACCCTCGCGCAGGCGGCGCGGACCATGGCACGGGCCAAGGTCAAACGACTGCCCGTCGTCGACCACGCGGGCCGGCTGGAGGGCGTCGTCAGCCGGGCCGACCTGCTGAAGGTGTTCCTCCGGGACGACGAGGAGATCGCGGAGGAGATACGGCGCGAGGTGGTGGCGTATCTGTTCCCCGGTCCGGCGTCGGTGGTGCGGGTCGAGGTCCGGGACGGGATCGTACGACTCGGCGGCCGGGTGCGGGACACGTCCCTGGTTCCCGTGGCCGCGCGGTTGGCACGAGCCGTCGAGGGGGTCGTGGACGTGGAGTTCGGGCTCGACAGGCCCGACGACCGCTCCGCATAGCGCCAAGTGCCGTGAACTCGTAAGCCGTTGCCCCGCCGGTCACCGACGACCGGCGGGGCAACGGTGTCTCAGCCGGTCCTGCGCCCCCAGCGCTCCCCGGTCAGCTCCCACTCCTCGCCCCACCGCTCGGTGGCCCGCCGCTCCACCCGCAGCCGGATCAGACGACCGCCCGCGAACAGGAACAGCCCACCGGCCAGTCCGACCCCCGTTCCGGCCATCACCACGCGTGCCGTCGCCACGGCCGGGCTCACGGGTTCGCCCACCAGGTGGCCGTGCCCGTCCGACCACACCGGTACCGTGCCGCCGGCGACAGCCCCAGCCTTCACGTCCGCCGTGGCGGTACGGACCGTGCCCTGCGCGTCGGTCCAACGCACCTTCGCCTTCACGCGGTTGTAGCCGACCCCGGCGCGTGCACCGCGCGGCATGGTGCCGAGCAGCACGGCGGTGGCCGGTCGATGCTCCGCCCCGTGCCTCGCCTGCGCGGTATCGACGGCCTGAGCACCCGCCAGGCCGGCGACGGCTCCCCCGGCTGTCGCGAGCGCCCAGGCGGTGAGGACGATCCACGCCTCGACCGCATCGCTCTGCCGACGCAGTTCGTTGCGCCGCCACCGCCACCCCAGGACCCTCGCGCGCTTGGTCTTCCGCATCGGTCACACCCCCTCACAGGCATCTCAAGACGGGAACACCAGGAAGGTCCCATTGGGGGATCGCCGCAGGGAGGGGCCACCGGACCGTCATGTGGGGGCCGGTCAGGACACGTCACTAGGGCCGGTTGGGCCGGTCGGCCCTAGTGCTTCCGGGCCGGGCGCGTAATGATCGAGGTCACGGACGGCCCGCAGTCCGTTCACACTCCGGGGAACGAGGGTCGAGATGACCGAGGCACGCACCTTCACCGCACAGGACCCGATCCGCGTCTTCCTGCTGGACGACCACGAAGTCGTGCGACGCGGCCTGTCCGACCTCCTGGACGCCGAGGAGGACATCTCGGTGGTCGGCGACGCCGAGAACGTCGCGCACGCGCTGGTGCGGGCCCCGGCGGTACGGCCGGACGTCGCCGTCCTGGACGTACGCCTCCCCGACGGCGACGGCATCACCGTCTGCCGTGAACTACGCGACCGCATGCCGGAGTTGGCGGTGCTGATGCTGACCTCGTTCGACGACGAGGACGCCCTGCTCGACGCCATCATGGCCGGGGCATCCGGTTATGTGCTCAAGCAGATCAGGGGCACCGACCTGGTCTCGGCGGTACGCACCGTCGCCTCCGGCCAGTCGATGCTCGACCCCGCGACCACGGCCCGCCTGATGCGCTCCCTGCGGGCCGAGCCGACCCCGACACCGGGGATCGCGCCCGAGCTGGCGAGCCTGTCCCCGCGCGAGCGGGAGATCCTCGCACTGATCGGGGACGGACTCACCAACCGCGAGATCGGCAAGAGGCTCTACCTGTCGGAGAAGACCGTCAAGAACCACATCTCCCGGCTGCTCGCCAAACTGGGCGTTCAGCGCCGGGTGCAGGCCGCGGTCCTCGCCTCCCACCTGGAGCAGCCGGAGTCCAGCGACCGTTCGAGCCGCTGAGCCGCGCGCCGGGCCATCCGGCGCGACCCGAGGCCGTACGGCCCCTCCCTCCGGCCCTCCCGGCGGCACCACGCTGGGCAGGAACAGCCAACAGCCCGGCCGCCTTTCGGGCGCGAGGCGGGGAGGAGACCCCATGTCCAGCACGGTTCTAGACGTCCCGACCCTGGAGACGCTGATCGCGGCGTCCGTCGCCGCGCCCTCGATCCACAACACCCAGCCCTGGCGGTTCCGGCTCGACCCGGACACGGTCACGCTGGAGATCCGAGCGGTCGCGGAACGCGGCCTGCGGCACACCGACCCGTCGGGACGCGCCCTGCACGTCTCGGTCGGCTGCGCACTGTTCAACCTGCGCGTCGCGGTCGCCCACTGCGGCTGGGAACCCGTGACCCGGCGACTCCCCCGGCCCGACGAACCCGACCTGCTGGCCACCGTACGGCTCGCCGGAACCACCCGTTTCTCAGCGGCGCCGAAGCTGTACGACGCCCTGTGGCGCCGGCACAGCAGTCGCTTCCCGTTCTCCGACCGACCGGTTCCGGCCTCCGTGCTGACCGAACTGACCGAGGCCGCCCACGCGGAAGGCGCCGTGCTGGACCTCCCCGGACCCGCGCAGACCGACCGGCTGCTACGACTGACCCGGGAGGCGGAGCATCGCAACACCGCCGACACCGGCCGGGCCGTGGAGAGCCGCCGCTCGGTCCACCCTCCCGACGCCGAGTCGCTCGGCATACCTCCGGAGGCGATCGGTCCGCAGGACTTCCGGGAGCAGATACCGCTCCGGGACTTCGGCGCCCACCGGCACCCGACGGCGCTCGCCGCCCGCCCCTTCGAGAAACGGCCCTCCATCGCCGTACTGTCCACACCCCACGACCGCAGGACCGACTGGCTGCGCGCCGGGGAGGCTCTCGAACGCGTCCTGCTGGTGGCCACCGCCCACGGCGTGCGGGCATCCCTCCTCCACCAGGCACTGGAGTGGCCCGACCTGCGCGAGCAACTCGCGGACGGCCGACGGGAGCACGCGCAGATGGTGCTCCGCCTGGGCTACGGCAGGCAGGGGCCCGCCTCACCGCGCCGGTCGGCGGGGCAGTCATTGGAGCAGGGAGCACCGCCGACCACCGAGTCGGGTGTGGCCGCCCGTTGATTGACCGTCCTCCGGAGTCATGGTCCTGGATCCGATCGTCCGCCGCACGTGCGAGTGGCCGGTGGAACACCGTCTGGTGTTCCACCGGCCACTCCCTGCTGCGGCCGTCCGCCGGGACTAGCAGCGGATGAGGGCGACGGGGCAGTCGGCCTCGCGCAGGGCGGTCCGGCCGACCGGGTCCAGCAGGCCGCCCCCGAACCGGGACCGGCCACGTACCCCTACCACCAGGAGCTGGCTGTCCGCGCTGGCCTCGACGAGGGCCCGGCGGGATCGACCCTGTGGCCGACGGCAGCGCAGGGTGACGTCCGGGTACCTCTTGCGCAGCTCGGACAAGGTCTCGGCGAGCGCGAAGTCCTCGTCGTCCTCCGCCACGGCGGTACCGAACCCGCCGTACGGCCGCGTCGCGACGACCTGCCGCAGATGCACGGCCACCAGGTCGGCTCCCCGCAACGAGGCCTCGGCGAAGGCGAATTCGGCGGCTTCACCGAGTGTCGACGTGCCATGGACGGCGAGCAGCACGGGGCCTGCCGGGTTCGGCCTGCCGCGCACCACCAGCAGCGGACCGGACGCGCGTGCGGACAGGTGCCCGGCGACCGAGCCGTCGCGCCGGGGGCCGTGCCCTGGTGTGCCGTTGCTTCCGACGACGGTCAGGGACGCGCGGTGCGACTCCGCCTCCAGCACGTTCCCAGGTTCGCCGACAAGGACTTCGCGCGAGATCCTCACACCCGGTGCGGCGCTGTGCGCACGCTGCTCGGCCTCGGCCAGTGCACCGCTCGTCGAGGCACGTGCACCGGTCCTGCCCGCATCCCATGAGGGAATTCCGGCCGGTGCACCTCCGGACGGCCAACCGATGACCTGCATCAGCTCCAGACCGACCCCGAGCCGCTCGGCCTGCTGCGCGGCGACTTCCACCACCGCCAGACTCGACCGCGAACCATCCACTCCCACGACCACCGGTCCACTCATCACGGTCCACCCCTCTCCAGGCACCCTCCCTGGACGGAAGAGGCGCTCCACTGGACTCCAGACTCGTGCGACCCCCGGCACTCCCACAGGGGCCGAACGGACCCACCAACACACCAACCGGTCCCCGCCTGCGGACCCGTTGGGCCCGACGAGTCCCCGGACGATCAGGACCCTCGGCGGACAGTCCGGGCCGCCGTCGCCGGCGGCCCGGTATCGCAGCGGTGGCGGGACGATCCACGCGCCTGCGTTGGAAAACATCGGGGTGGGACGACGGACGGGGCTCTCCCGTCGATCGTCGTCCCGCCCCGGACCTCAGTGTTCGGTGAGCCTGGAACCGTCCGTACGCAGGACGGCAAGGCGGTTGCGGTACTCCTCCTCGTCCATCTCCCCGCGGGCGAACCGGTCGGCGAGCACCTGCTCGGGCGAGGGCGCGGCGAGGGTGTTCGGACGCTGAGAGGTGTGAGTCAGGTTGCGGATGAGCAGGACGGCGGAGGTCAGGAACACGGCCCACAGCAGGACCGAGCCGATCGACATCGCGAACCAGTCCCAGCCGCTCATGCCAAGTTGGTTCCAGTACGTCATCACGGTGGTCGCTCCTCAGACGTGCGAGACCACGGCGACCGGGCAGTCGACGTGCTGGACGGCGGCGTGGGTCACGGGGCCGGTACGTCGGCCGTGAGGCCGCTCGGCGATGCGGTGGCCGACTACGAGCAGACCCGCGCCGGAGGCGGCCCGGATCAGCGTGGTCTGGGGCCGGTCCTTGGTGACCGTCGCGACGACCTCGACGTCGGGGTACTTGTCGCGCCACAACCGCAGCGCGCCGGCCAAGAGGTTCTGCCATTCCTCGGCCCGGTGCGGGTCGTTGAGCAGGTCGACCTCGCCGGGACCGAGCCCCAGGATCGGCGTCTGCCAGGCGTGGACAACACGGAGCCGCGCGCCGCGCAGCCGGGTCGCCTCGAAGGCGAACTCGATCTCGGCGTCGCCCGGTGCGTCCAGGTCGACGGCCAGTACCACGTCCCGGTACTCGGTCCGCGGGCCGGCGTTGTTGTCGTCGGTGGGCAGGAGCTCGTCAGCCGCCGTCTCGCCGGCCCGGACGAGAACCACGGGGCGGGTGGCACGGGCCATCACGCCCTGAGCGACCGAGCCCACCAGAGACCCGGTGGGCCCGCTCAGGCCGCGCGAGCCCAGCACCAGCAGTTCGGCATCTTCCGCCGCCCCCAGCAGCTCCGCGATCGCGGGACCCTTCATCAACTCGTTGGCCAGGCGTGCGTCCGGCCACACCGCCCGGACCCGGTCCTGTGCCTGCCTGAGGGCGTTCCGCGCCAGATGCCGTTGGACCGCGCTCTCGGACTCTTCCTCTGCCGGGCGCGGATGCCGGTCCCAGGCGTGCACGAGCCGCAGCGGCAGGCCGCGGCGCAGCGCTTCCCGGGCCGCCCTCCCTCACTGCCTGAAAGGCGTGGGAGGTGCCCCCATGGCGGCGGCCAGGCTCTCCGCAGATCCGTCCACTCCGGACATGACGGACGCAAGCATGATCCGCACCTCCCCTTACTCGGTGTGTTCCTCGATGCCAGCGTCGTTCCTCGACTGCCCGGGCGGGAGGGGTCTCCGGGGCCTCGCACGGGGCCACCCGGCCTCATGTCCCCGCCGTCTGCGGTCAGTTCGGGAGTCCAGGCCGGCCGGACTTCCCTCTGCTCATGGGTCAGCCGCAACCTCACTCGCCGATGGTCGGTTGGGACGAGGGCCACTCGGCCCTGCCGCCTGCCCGCTCAGCCCCTGGGCCGCCGGGGATCGGAGCGGGACGCTGGCGCTGATGTCGGATAGAGGATGCCGCCGGCTCCCTGCCGAGACGGTCCCGGTTCCTCTCATTCTGATCGGCGCGACCGTACTGGGCGGCTGCCTGGTGTTCGGCTACAGCTCGTTCGTCGTCGGCTTCAGGCTGATGGCGGCGGGAGTCATCGGGCTCATCACGTTCATGAGTACCCGTGGTGTTGTCCTGCGGCCGGGCGAGTGCGAGGCCGTCATCGAGGAGCGGCACTACATCGGCAAGCACGACGACCACCGGAACTACCGGAGTTGACCGCCTTGTTCTCCGAAAGGATCATTCGCCATGAATGAAGCGATGCCCGCGGCCCACCCCGCCCGGTTGACCGCGAGCCTCGATCCGTCCCTGTCGCGCTGGCTGTGGCTGGTGAAGTGGCTGCTCGCCGTCCCCCACTACGTCGTCCTGTTCTTCCTGTGGGTGGCGTTCGTGGGGACGAGCGTGGTGGCCTTCTTCTCGATCCTGTTCACCGGCCGCTACCCGCGCCCGCTGTTCGACTTCAACACCGGGGTGCTGCGCTGGAGTTGGCGCGTGGCGTACTACGCGTACGGCGCCCTGGGCACCGACCGATACCCGCCCTTCACCCTCGCCGACGTGCCCGACTACCCCGCTCACTGGGACGTGGCGTACCCAGAGCAACTGTCCCGCGGTCTCGTCCTGGTGAAGTGGTGGCTCCTGGCCGTTCCGCACTACCTGGTCCTGGGATTCCTCCTCGGCGGGCTCAAGTTGCCCTGGGCGTCGGGCGGCCTCATCGCACTGCTCGCCCTGTTCGCCGGGGTCTCGCTGGCCGCCGCCGGGCGCTACCCGCGCGGCCTGTTCGACCTGGTGATCGGTCTCAACCGGTGGGTGCTGCGCGTAGTCGCCTACGCGGCACTCCTCACCGACGTCTACCCGCCTTTCCGGCTCGACCAGGGAGGCGACGAACCCGGAGCCGCGTCCTGAGCACGGCACCCGTCGGGGCCCAGACCTTCAGGGCCGGCAACAAGGGCCCGTCGGGCCCGGACACAGCCCCGTCGGCCCATGCCACGGCCGCCGGGTCCCGGCCGATGTGGTGACAAGAGACCGACCAGGGAGGCTCCCATGACCGAACACACCGACGGCAACAGCATCGTGGTGGGCGTCGACGGCTCCGAACCGTCGATGGCGGCCCTGCGCTGGGCGGCCGAACAGGCAACAACCCTGCACACAGACCTCGTCGCCGTGCACGCCTGGGAACCGGCCGCGAACGGACACGCGCCCTACGCCCCGGCGCCAGCCGGCCCGACGCCCGCCCAGGAGCGCGAACGAGCCGCCCAGATCCTCGCCGCCACCGTGCGCGAGGCCCTGGGACCCCGGAGCGGCGATGCCGTTCTTCGCGTCGTGGCGGAGGGACCGCCCGCACGCGTACTGCTCCAACAGGCCCGCGGCGCGCTGCTGTTGGCACTTGGACGTAAGGCGCACGGGAACTTCGGACTGCCCTCGGTCGGCCCGGTGGGCCGAGAGTGCCTGCGGCACGCGACAGTCCCCGTGGTGACCGTTCCGATCGGGGACCGGTCCCAGGAGTCAGTGGAAGCCGTCAACTCGCCTTCACTGACCGGGAGTCGTGCCCCCTAGTGCCGTGGGCGGTCGGAAAGTCGACCGGAAGTCGGCTGTCGCAGACTCCGTTCGACTCCTGTCCCTCAGGGCAGTTGGCCAGAGGTATGAAGCATGTCGAACACCATCTGGTCCACTGCCGAGACCCGCGCACGGTCTCCGTAGCCGAACCAGTCCGACTCCGCGATCTCGCTTGAGGCAACCAGCGGACCGGTGTACTCAGCGGTGTAGCAGATCATCCGGAACTCGGCGCGTCCGTCGTCATCCCCCCGCGTCTCGAAGGTGCCGACGTGCACCATCGTGGCCGTATCGACCCGGGACTGGAGTTCCTCGTCGATCTCGCGCGCCAAGGTCTGCGCATCGGACTCACCCGGCTCCCGCTTCCCGCCCGGGAAGTAGAAAACGTCCACACCGCGGTTGCGCGTCACCAGCACTCGCTCATTACGCACCAGAACCCAGGCCACCTTCTCCGGAACGACCTCGATCTTCCCCATCCCCCGCCCCCACCTACTTCTCGGTCACCGGTACCTTCCACACGAGCGTGGTGCCGCCGCCCTGCGGAGTGGTCCACTCCAGCTCTCCGCCCAGTTGCCGGGCCCGCTCCTCCAGGTTCCGCAGCCCGCTGCGTCGGCCCTCGGCCGGGATGCCCACGCCGTTGTCGGTGACCGACAGACACACCTCGCGGCCGTCGGTCACCAGGGCGACATCGGCACGGTCGGCCTGAGCGTGCCGGGCGACGTTGGTCAGCGCCTCGGACAGCACAGCGATCACATGGTCGGCGATCTCCCGGGACACGTCGGTGTCGACCAGGCCCTCCATACGGACACTGGGTGCGAAGCCCAGCACGGGAGAAGCTTCGCCGACCGCGCGCACCACGCGAGCCCGCAGCCCCGTCCCGGCACCGCCATCGCGCGTCCGAAGGCCGAAGATCGTCGACCTGATGATCTTGATCGTCTCGTCCAGGTCGTCCACCGCCCGCACCACGCGTTCGGCGGCCTCCTCGTGCTCAATGAAACGGCCGGCGCTCTGAAGCGTCATACCGGTGGCGAACAGCCGTTGGATGGCCAGGTCGTGCAGGTCACGGGCGATCCGGTCGCGGTCCTGGAGTACGGCGATCTCCTGCGCGTCGCGGCGGCGGTCGGCCAGTTCCATCGCAATGGCGGCCTGGGCGACGAAGGACTGCAGGGTCTCGGTCTCCGTCCCCGAGAAGGGCTGCTGATCGGCCTCTCGCGCGAGCAGGACGACACCGCGCACACCCGCCTCTGCCGTACCGATGGGTACCGCCACAGCAGGACCGAGTCCTCCGAAGCGCGGTGGATCCAGCGAGATGCGACCGTCGTTGCCTACGTCCGCGCTGGTGACGGGGGTGGCGCTGGAGAAGGCCAGTCCCATCAGGCTGCGGTCCATGGACAGGACGAGACCCTGGTGCGACTCGGCGTCCATCCCGACGGCAATCTCCACGGCGAGCGACCCGGTGTCCTCCATCGGCAGCGCCACCGCCGCGAGAGCCGATCCCGTGATCTCGCCGGCCCGCTCGGCGATCAGGGCGAGGACATCGGCAGGTGCACCGCCGGACATCAGCCTGTAGGTGACCTCGGCGTTGGCCTGCAGCCACCGTTCGCGCAGCCGGGACTCCTCGTAAAGGCGAGCGTTGTCGATCGCGACGCCGGCCGCCACGGCCAGCGTCGACAGCACCGACTCGTCGTCCTCGTCGAACTGCACGCCTCCACGCTTCTCGGTCAGATACAGGTTGCCGAAGACCTGGTCACGCACCCGGATCGGGACACCGAGAAAGCTGTTCATCGGCGGGTGATTGGCCGGGAAGCCGTACGACGCGGGGTGCTGGGAGATCTTCGTCAGCCGCAGCGGCTCCGGGTGGCGAATCAGCTCACCCAGGATGCCGTGGCCCTCCGGATAGGGGCCGATCTCGGCGATCTGCTCCTCGGTGACACCGACCGTGTGGAAAGCCGACAGGGCCTTCCCGTCCGGGGTGATCACACCGAGCGCGGCATACTCGGCGTCGACCAGAACCGCCGCCGCCTCCACGATGCTGTACAGGGCCTGCTCCAGGTCCAGCTCCCGGCCGACCGAAAGCACCGCCTCCAGAAGACTGTGCACACGGTCACGCGTGCCCCGGGCCGCGTCCAGCCGGGCCTGCAGCTCCTCCAGCAGATCGTCCATCTTCAGCTGCGGCAGCCGGACACGGGCCTCTCGGGACTCCTCAGGGCTTCCCACCGGTGATCCTCCAGATCGCCTAGCCACAGCGCCGGCCTACCGCTCCGGTCACGTGCCACGTTAGCCGCCCCAAGCCGGTGAGCATATGGGATCAAGTCCCTGGAGGAATGCTCCGGGACCGAGAACTCGATCAATGGCCGTCCCCTCCGGGCAGTCCCCGGCCTGAGTGGCGATGAACGCCTGAACACGACGCTCGACGCCGAGCCTGGCCCGGCAGTTCGCCGACGCGGAAACGGAACCCGCTGGCCCGAGCACAGGGCCAGGCGGCCCTGTGTGCGCCCTCGGTACCAGGGCCAGTCTGGAACTGCTGACGAACGATCAAAGGAGTGGAGCAGATGACGCTCAAGGACACCGCCGTCAACACCCCTCCGCCTGCCGCCCTACAAGTGCGGACCGAGGGGGACGTGGACGAGGAAGCACTCGCCTAACTGCGGTCCAAGCTGAGCGCGGTCCTCAACACAGCCCGGGGCTCGCTCCGGTCGGCGGCGAGGTGCAGATCGCCAGGGCCGCGGCGCAGCACGCCGAACAGCCGTGGTCGGCCGGGCCGAGATCCGGGTGGGAAGCGATCTCCTCGTCGTCCATGCGCGGGAAGCGAGCGCGCACGAGCTCGCGGACCGGTTGCAGGACCGGCTGCGTACCCGCCTGGATCGAGTGGTGCACCGCGAGGACACGGCCCGTAGGTCGGTAACACCGCCCCCGTGGCGCGGTGGCCCGGCGGACGGTCGGCAGGATCCGTGAGGCATGCTCCGGGCGACGGCCCGTCGCCCGACGGGAGGGGAACGGCCAGCCCCGGCAAGGCAGTTGGACGGCCGTTCCCTTCCACCGCAGGTGTTGGAGGAAAGTGCCGTGAAGACCCACACCGTCGGTGAAGTGATGACCAGTGACGTCGTCCGGGCACATCCCATGACACCATTCAGAGAAGTGGTCCGGCTGCTGGAGCGGCACCGGATCAGCGGGGTGCCCATCGTCGACCGCGACGACAAGGTGCTGGGGGTGCTCTCCGGGGCCGACCTGGTACGCGAGCAGGCACGCCGGGCCGGCGCCGAAGAGGGGTGCATCGCGACGGCGGAGCACCTGATGTCGACGCCCGCGGTCACCGCGCACCGGGACAGCCCGTCCCGGACACCGCGCGGGTGATGGAACGCCGTGGCATCGAGCGGCTGCCCGTGGTGGGCGAGGAGAACCGCCTGATCGGCATCGCCACCCTTCGCGAACTGCTCCGTGTCTTCCTCCGCACGGACGGGGACATTCGCCGTGAGGTGACCGACGACGTCCTGGTCGGCACTCTCGGTCTGGCCCCCGACACCGTCACCGTGCTCGTCCGCGACGGCCTGGTCACCCTGACCGGCCCGTTGGAACGCCGTAGCGACGTCCCGAAGGCGATCAGGGCGGTGTGGCGGCTGGAGGGCGTCGTCGGAGTGGTCAACGGCCTCAGCTACCGCCTCGACGACGGCCCCCCGCCCGCCCGGCAGACTCTGGGGCAAAGGGCCGACCGGACACGTCCCAGGGCCGAACGGCCCTAGCCCGACCAACACCGGAGCGGCTCGAATGGCCTGATCAGCCCCAGACGCCCCACCCATCGGCCGCCACCCCGGTGCTCCGGTGGGCCGCAGGCCGGAGACACCGAGCAGTGAGCGAAGAACCTGTCGCGAGGCCTCCCGAGGCCCCGGACCGAGAACAGCCGGTCGCCGCGGAGCCGCCGGACCGGACCGTCGAGATCGACGGCGCGGAGGCACTGCGGCTGCTGGGCAGCGTCCCGATGGGGAGGATCGCCTTCACCCGGCAAGCACTGCCGACTATTCGCCCGGTGAACCACATCGTGGACGACGGGAACATCGTCATCCGCACACACGAGGGCGCGGCCTTGACCTCGCGCACCCTCCAGGCCGACGGCCCGGGAGTCGTGGTGGCCTACGAAGCCGACGCCATCGACCCGGACACTCACCTCGGCTGGAGCGTGGTGGTCACGGGATATGCCCACCTGGTCACCGACCCCGGCGAACTGGCCCGTTATCAGGCGCTGTTGCGCCCTTGGGTGAGGCAGCCGATGGACTACGCGGTCCGCATCCGCCCGGACCTGGTCACGGGGCTCCTGCTCGTCCCCGTCGACCAGCCGACCGAAGCCTGACATCTGGCCTCCGGCGCCCGCTCGTCCAAGGCTCGGACGAGCGGGCGTGGTCGCGTGCGTCGGCCGTTTGCCACCCCGACGAAGTGCGCGTCAGTCGTGAGGAACCACCACTGCGAGCACCGCCGTGGCGCGCAGCACCGCATAGGTCACCGGGCCGACGAGCGCGCCGAGCGGGCCGACCCGGGGCTTGTGGCCGATGACGAGCAGCGAGGCTTCACGTGCAACGTCGGCCAGGTGGGAACCGGCCTGGCCGACCACGGCTTCTTCAATCACTTCGGCGTTCGGGAACTTGTCCCGCCACAGCCACAGCCGCAGTTCGTCGGTTTGCGACCCTCGTGCCTCCTGCGCCAGCTCCCCGGCGATACCGGCCTGACCTGAGCCGGACGAGGACTCCTTCTAACGACCTTGGGAGTAATTGACGTTGGGGCGTGCTGGCCTGGCGGCTCGGCTGGTGGGTGATCAGCGGGTCGTCATGCGGGCGAGGATCAGTCTCGGTTTCTGATCTCGACCCCAAATCCGCATCGCGGTGCGTAGCTCCAGGGTCCAGGCTGGAGGGGAGGGGTTCTGCTGTTTCCCTTAGTAGGTGAGCAGGGAGGAGCTATGACAGCAACGACGCGGAAGGACACTCCTGTCGCCATCGAAGGTGGCGGGGTGGAGTTTCGTATGCAGGACGTCGGTGGAGACATGTCCGTTGCCTTTGTGACGTTTCCCGAGGGCACCGACATGGGGCCGGCTCTTGAGGGTCTGGCCGGCGATCTGTGTCCGTGCCCGCACTGGGGCTACCTCTTCAAGGGGCGGCTGAAGATGCGGACGCCGGACGGTGACGAGTTCTACGAAGCGGGTGAGGCCTTCTACTGGCCGCCCGGCCACGCCCCGGTGGCGCTCGAAGACTGCGAGTACATCGACTTCTCGCCGACCAAGGACCTCAACGAGGTCATCGAGCACGTCAAGGCGCAGGGAGGATGAGGGGCGTCTCGCCAGGGCCGGGCGGCCCGGGCGGGTTTTGGGGCAGTACCGGCCGGGCCTGACCGTGACAGGAGAAGGGCCGTGCGGGTTGGGTGAGTTGTGACGCTTACTTGGGCCCGTGCGGCCTGTTCCCATCCTGGCCTGTCCGGGGTCTCTCGCGCACGCTTCGGCGAGTTGCTCGAAGAACTCGCCCCGAAGTGGCAGGCCCGCCGTGAGTCCGCACTGCGCGAGCGGCGGGGCGGGGAACGGCGGCGGGCCGCCGGGGCCGGGCGCAAGCAGCGGCTGGTGTTCACCGACCGGCTCCTGGTCACGCTGGTCCACCTGCGGCTGGGCCTGCCGCACGCGGCACTGGCCGAGCTGTACCGGGTGGACCGCTCGACCGTCTCCGGCGCGATCCGAGAGCTCCGGCCGCTGCTGGCGGCCCGGGGCTTCGCGGTGCCCGGCCGGCCGGGGCTGCGGCTGCACACGCTGGAGGACCTGTTCGCCTATACCGCCGCGGAGGGCGTCAGGCTGCGGATCGACGGCACGGAGGTGCAGGTCCGGCGCCCGCGCGCGGGCCGCCCCGGCCGCAAGGCGTTCGTGTCCGGCAAGAAGAGGCAGAACACCATCAAGACCACCACCTTCAGTGACGGCCAGGGCCGCACCCTGTTCAGCGGGGTCGTACGGCCGAGCCGGATGCACGACCAGACCGCCGTGCGTACCGAGGGCATCGCCGAGCAGTTCCGCCACCACCCAAAGGTCGAGGCCGAGGTCGACGAGGGCTACCGGGGACTGGCCAACGAGTTCCCCGACCAGGTCAGCGCCCCGCCGAAGAAGCCGAAGGACGACGCTCCACTCGGCGAGCACCATGCCTGGCGCGAACAGCGACGCCGCCAGTCCTCCGCCCGGATCTGCGTGGAACACACCAACGCTGAGTACAAGCAGTGGCGCCCGCTCCAGCGGTTCATGGGTCGCCGCGAGACCTACCCCGAGACCCACCTCGCGATAGCCGCCCTGGTATCCGACCGCTCCGCCCGGCGGGCGACCCGCCGCAAGCTGAGCACCGAACTGGTGCTCGCCCGGCAGGTCGCTTGCTGATCACCCACCCGCCGACCCGCCAGGCCAGCACGCCCCAACGTCAATTACTCCCAAGGCGTAACCGTGGACGATCCACAGGGCGACCGCACGTCGATTGGCCGCGTCGAAGGCGAACTCAACTACGGCGTCTGGGAATTCGCCGCAGCCGAGAACGAGTACGACGTCGCGGTCCGGAGCCGTCTCGGAGGCGGTCCCGGAGCTGTTCTGGACAGGCTGGGCCGCAGCATCCGCTCCGGCGGGCACGAAGACAACGGGACGCTCGGCCCGGCCCACCAGGGCCAGCGCGACGGAGCCGAGCAAATGTCCGGCGGCCCGGCGCCCAGCCCCTGCGACCCGAGCACCAGAAGCTCCGACTTCCGTGCGGCGACCGGCAGGGCCGAGCCCGGGCGCGGGACAAGCTGGTCGAGCGCGTGTGCCGCCGTTCGGCCCCTGTGCCATGC
>NZ_JBHXME010000127.1:0-33187 GCF_042721125.1 Streptomyces sp. NPDC058469 | reverse complement strand
CACCCCCCCCGCCCCGGCGGGCCCGCCCCCCCCCCCCCCTACCCACCTGGGGACGGGGCCCCCCCGCCGGGGGGGGGGGCGCCCGGGGGCCCCCCCCCACCGCGCTACGTGCGTGGGGCCGCGCGGCGGCTCCCGCCGTAGGCGTGGGGCCGTCCGCACCGGCCCCGGTCGTCAAGTGCCGGTCTTTTCCGCGGTGTTCGGCGCACACTCACCGGACGCCGCCGCACCGTGTCCGTCGGACCGGCGAACCGAGTACGACGACGTGCCCCGGGCCGGGTGCCCGGCCCCGCGCCCGCCTCCTGCCCGTACCCCCGGCCGAGATCCAGGGAAGGACTCCCTCCGTGGCAACCACAACCCCCACACGGGGTGCCCCCACCCCGCCACCCGGCGGGGTCGGCGCCGTGTCGAACGAACCCAGCGCGTGGCGTACCCGCCTGTGGCGCCTCGACGACAAGGCGTCGCCGTACGCGTACATCGCCCCCTTCTTCCTCATCTTCGGTGCCTTCGGCCTCTACCCGATGCTGTACACGGGCTGGATAGCCATGCACCGGGTGGAGATGACGAGCCTGAGCCAGTCCCAGTGGGTCGGCTGGGACAACTTCGCCAAGATCCTCCAGGACTCCGAGTTCTGGACGGCCGTCACGAACACCTTCGTGATCGGCGTCATCTCGACCGTCCCCCAGCTCCTCATGGCCCTGGGCCTGGCCCACCTGCTCAACTACAAGCTGCGCGCCAGCACGTTCTGGCGGACGGTGATCCTCACCCCGTACGCCACCTCGGTGGCCACCGCGGCCCTCGTCTTCGCCCTGGTCTTCCGGGCCGACGGAGGGCTGCTCAACTGGGTGCTGCACTTCGTCGGTATCGGCAACACCGACTGGGGCAACGGGGAGTGGTCGTCCAAGATCGCCATCTCGGCCATCGTGATCTGGCGCTGGACCGGCTACAACACCCTGATCTATCTGGCGGCCATGCAGGCCGTGCCCACGGACCTGTACGAAGCGGCCTCGATCGACGGAGCGACGCGCTGGCAGCAGTTCCGCAAGGTGACCATTCCCTCGCTGCGGCCGACGATCCTGTTCACCATCGTCATCTCGACCATCGGTTCCATGCAGCTGTTCGGTGAGCCGCTGCTGCTGCAGGGCGGCACGCTCGGCTCCACCGGAGGCAGCGAGCACCAGTACGAGACGCTCAGCATCTATCTCTTCAACTACGGCTGGAAGCTCGGGCACTTGGGCCCGGCCGCGGCCGTCGCCTGGGCCATGCTCGTCCTGCTGCTGCTCATTGCCTTGATCAACCTGATCGTCGGCCGGCTCATGCGCAAGAGCGCGGCCTGACGGGAGCGATATCGATGACCACGACCAGTCCCACCCCCACCGCGCCGGACCTCGATCCCGCGCCACTTCCCGTCACCCCGGGCACGGGCCGCCGACGCTTCAAGATCGGCGCCGGCCAGCAGCTCAAGGGCGGCCCGTTCACCTACGCGGCCCTGATCATCGTCGGCCTGGGCTCGGTCTTCCCGCTGTACTGGACGCTGGTGGCCGCCTCGCACGACCAGCAGCGGGTCCTCGACAGCCCGCCGCCGCTCCTGCCGGGCGGCCGGCTGTGGAGCAACCTCCAGTCGGCCTGGGAACAGGCCCACCTGGGGAAGGCCATCGTCAACACCGTCGTCGTGGCCGGCTCCATCACCGCGGCCACGCTGTTCTTCTGCACCCTCGCCGGTTACGCCTTCGCCAAGATGCGCTTCCGCGGCCGCGGCGCCCTGATGACCGCGGTCATCGCCACCCTGACGATTCCGCCCCAACTCAGCGTCGTACCGCTGTTCATGATGATGGCGAACATCGGCTGGGGCGGAAAACTGGAGTCGGTGATCTTCCCGACCCTCGTCGGCGCCTTCGGTGTCTTCTTCATGCGCCAGTACCTGCTGGAGGCCCTGCCCTACGAACTCATCGAGGCGGCCAAGGTGGACGGGGCGACCAACATCCGCATCGTCTGGAACGTGGTCCTGCCCGCGGCCAGGCCCGCGATGATGGTGCTCGGGATGCTCACCTTCGTGCAGGCGTGGAACGACTTCTTCTGGCCCTTCCTCGCCCTGAACCAGGACAACCCCACCATCCAGGTGGCGCTCGGCCAGCTCAGCGCCTCCTACACCCCCGACCAGAGCATCGTCATGGCCGGAGCGCTGATCAGCACCCTGCCGCTGCTGCTGGTGTTCGTGATCTTCGGCAAGCAGATCATCGGAGGCATCATGGCGGGCGCCGTCAAGGGCTGACGCCGGCCGCCGACTGCCAGTCGCGCAAGCCCCGTTCACCGTCCCGTACGGCCCGCTCCGCACGCGGGCCGTACCCGGCCGGGCGCCCGTCGTCGTGCCCCGTCCGCTTCCCCCCTCACAGCCGGATCACCGTCCGGCTTTTACTCACTCCACTTCGGGAGCGCTCACATGACCGCCGTACGACACGAGACCAAGGCCGAACCGACCTCCGCCACCTCCTTTCCCCCGGGCTTCGTCTGGGGTGCCGCCACCGCCGCCTACCAGGTGGAGGGCGCCGCCGCAGAGGACGGCCGGACCCCCTCCATCTGGGACACCTTCAGCCACACGCCGGGGAAGGTGCGCAACGGCGACACCGGTGACATAGCCGCCGACCACTACCACCGGTACCGCGACGACGTGGCGCTGATGAAGGACCTCGGCCTGAAGGCGTACCGGTTCTCCATCTCCTGGTCCCGGGTTCAGCCCACCGGCCGCGGACCCGCCGTGGAGCGCGGTCTCGACTTCTACCGCCGGCTCGCCGACGAACTCCTGGCGGCCGGCATCACCCCCGTCGCCACCCTCTACCACTGGGACCTGCCGCAGGAGTTGGAGGACGCGGGCGGCTGGCCGCAGCGCGACACGGCGCACCGCTTCGCCGACTACGCCGAGATCATGGGCCGGGCCCTCGGAGACCGCGTCGGCCTGTGGACCACCCTCAACGAGCCGTGGTGCAGCGCGTTCCTGGGCTACGGCTCGGGGGTGCACGCGCCGGGCCGCACCGACCCGGCGGCCACCCTGCGTGCCGCGCACCACCTCAACCTGGGTCACGGCCAGGCGGTCGGGGCGCTGCGCGAGGTCCTGCCGGCCTCCGCGCAGACCTCCATCACCCTCAACCTGCACCAGGTGCGCCCGCTCACCGACAGCCCCCAGGACGCGGAGGCCGCACGCCGTATCGACGCGGTCGGCAACAGGATCTTCACCGGCCCCCTGCTCGACGGCGCCTACCCCGAGGACCTGCGCGCCGACACCGCGCACCTCGTCGACTGGGCGGAGCTGGTGCGGGACGGCGACCTGGCCGAGATCTCCCGGCCCATCGACGTGCTCGGCGTCAACTACTACGCGCCGACCGTCGTCTCGGCCGGCTCCGGCGACGGCACCACCAAGAACGACGGCCACGGCGCGAGCGACCACTCACCGTGGACCGGCTCCGAGAACGTGGACTTCCACCTCGCCAACGACCACCTCACGGCGATGAACTGGGCGATCGACCCCAGCGGCCTGCACACCCTCCTGACCGACCTGGCCGCCGCACACCCCGGGCTGCCGCTGATGGTCACGGAGAACGGCGCCGCGTTCGACGACTACGTCTCGCCCGAGGGTGTGGTGAACGACCCGCAGCGGATCGCCTACCTGCACTCCCACCTCGACGCCGTCCGACGGGCCGTCGCCGACGGAGCCGACGTGCGCGGCTACTTCCTGTGGTCGCTGCTCGACAACTTCGAATGGTCCTACGGCTATTCGAAGCGCTTCGGCGCCGTCTACGTCGACTACTCCACGCAGCGCCGCATTCCCAAGGCGAGCGCCCACTGGTACGCCGGTGTGATCCGGGGGAACGCGCTGCCGACGGCCGGCGAGGACGGGTGAGGCCCGGCGGGCGATGACCCCGGTCGACGAGGGACGATGGAGGGCGGGGCGTCCGGGCCTCGGCTGTTACATTCCTGGCCTGAAAGCTGCGAACGGAAGGCGGCGACCATGGCGGTCAGCGGTGGGCGGAACCGGGGCGGCAGGCGGCCGACCCTGGAGGAGGTCGCCGCCCGTGCCGGTGTGGGCCGCGGCACGGTCTCCCGGGTGATCAACGGCTCGCCCAGGGTCAGCGACGCGACCCGCGCCGCCGTCGAGGCGGCGGTCGCGGAGCTCGACTACGTCCCGAACACGGCGGCCCGGGCGCTGGCCGCCAACCGCACGGACGCGATCGCCCTTGTCGTCCCCGAGCCGGAGACCCGCTTCTTCGCGGAGCCGTACTTCTCGGACATGCTCAAGGGTGTCGGCACCCAGCTGTCGGACACGGAGATGCAGCTGCTGCTCATCTTCGCGGGCAGCGACCGGGAGCGGCAGCGCCTCGCCCAGTACCTGGCGGCGCACCGCGTGGACGGCGTGCTGCTCGTCTCGGTCCACGCGGACGACCCGCTGCCGGACCTGCTGGCCGCGCTGGAGATCCCGGCGGTGATCAGCGGCCCCCGGTCGGCCGGCGAGCCCCTGACCTCGGTCGACTCCGACAACTACGGCGGCGCCCGCTCGGCCGTGGAACACCTCCTGTCCCGCGGCCGCACCCACATCGCCCACATCACCGGCCTCCTGGACGTGTACGGCGCCCAGCGCCGCGTCGACGGCTACCGCGAGGCACTCCTGGATGCCGGCCACGAGGTGGACGAACACCTCATCCAGCCGGGTGACTTCACCGAGGAGGGCGGCCGACGGGCGATGAAGGAACTGCTGGCCCGCCGCCCCGACGTGGACGCGGTCTTCGCCGGCTCGGACGTCATGGCGGCGGGCGCGCGCCAGGTGCTCCGCGAGGAGGGCCTGCGCATTCCGGACGACGTGGCCCTCGTCGGCTACGACGACTCGGCCATAGCCCGCCACATGGACCCACCCCTCACCAGCGTCCGCCAGCCGATCGAGGAAATGGGCCGAGCGATGATCGACCTGTTGCTCGCCGAGATCGCGGACCGCCGCCCGGCCACGTCCAGGGACCCGGAGCGCCGACAGGTGGTACTGGCAACGGAGTTGGTGACTCGCGCGTCGTCCTGAAGGGCGGGGCGCGCCCGGGGTTTCCTCTCCCCACCCGGCCGTTCACCGTCCAGGCTGGGCCCCATGACACCCCGTCCGCATCCCCTCCTGGCCGTCGACAGGATCCCCGCGACCGAGCCGTACCTCCGCACGGTGGGCGAGGTGTTCCGCGCCTTCCGCGAACAGGACTCCGGATGCGTCTCCTACGGCGTCCAACTCCCGGACGGCGAGCGCTGGTTCGCGAAGGAGGCGACAACTGCCGCCGCCCAGGCCTCACTTGACGGCGCCTGGGCCTTCCACCGCGCGGTACGGCACCCGGCGATCGTCCCGCAACTGCACCGGATCGCCGTGACGGACAGTGGCCGTACGGCGGTCGTCATGCCCTGGCGCCACGGCGAGTCCCTCTACGGCCCCGCCCGCGCCCGCTTCCGCGCCCTGCCCCTCGCCTCGGTCCTCCGCGCGGTCGACCGCGTCCTGGACGCACACCTCGCGGTGGAGGCCGCGGGAATGGTGGCGGTCGATCTCTACGACGGCGCGTTCCTCTACGACTTCGGCGCCGACGTCCTCCACCTCATCGACCTCGACGAGTACCGCCCCGGCCCCTTCGTCCTCCAGGACGACCGCCTCCCGGGCTCGGCCCGCTTCATGGCCCCCGAGGAGTGGCACCGCGGCGCCCCCATCGACATCCGCACGACGGTCTACGGCCTGGGCCGCACCGCCCGTCTCCTCCTGGACGCCGGTGAGGGCGAGCGAGCGTGGAGGGGTACGGCGGGTCAACTCGCCGTCCTGGAAAGGGCTACCCGCCCCGATCCCGCCGAACGGTTCGCGGGCGTACGGGAGTTCACGGACGCGTGGCGCGCCGCCACCTGATCTCGCCGATGCAGGTGTGCGGGCAGGCCCCGGAAAACGAATCAGCCGGCGACTTCGTTTCCGAAGTCACCGGCTGATCACACAGGGTGAGTGACGGGACTTGAACCCGCGACTTCCTGGACCACAACCAGGTGCTCTACCAGCTGAGCTACACCCACCATGCCCGGTCGTTCACTCGAAGGCTTACCGACCGGCCGAGAAAAAGTGTACAGGGTCCGAAGGGGTGCTCGCGCACGCCTTTTAATG
The DNA here is from genome assembly GCF_042721125.1 of Streptomyces sp. NPDC058469. Lineage (NCBI taxonomy): Bacteria > Bacillati > Actinomycetota > Actinomycetes > Kitasatosporales > Streptomycetaceae > Streptomyces > Streptomyces sp. NPDC058469. The sequence goes on along the minus strand of NZ_JBHXME010000127.1, from coordinate 27,036 downwards.
CGCAGGTAGGACGTGTTTCGCGGCGATCGTCCGGGCCGTCTCCGAGTCGGGTCCGGGCTGCGGGACGAAGATCGCCTCGCGGTAGTAGCGCAGCTCCGCGATGGACTCGCGGATGTCGGCGAGGGCGCGGTGGTTGCCCTTCTTCTCAGGGCTGTTGAAGTACGCCCGGGGGTACCAGCGGCGGGCCAGCTCCTTCACCGAGGACACGTCCACGATGCGGTAGTGGAGGTACTCCTCCAGGGTCGGCATGTCACGCAGCAGGAAACCGCGGTCGGTGCCGACCGAGTTGCCGCACAGCGGGGCCTTGCCCGGCTCCTTGACGTGCTCCCGGATGTACGCCAGGACCAGCTCCTCGGCGTCGGCCAGTGTCGTGCCGTCGGCCAACTCGTCGAGCAGGCCGGATGCGGTGTGCATCTGGCGTACTACGTCCGGCATCGTCTCCAGCGCCTGGTCCGGCGGGCGGATGACGATGTCCACCCCTTCGCCGAGCACGTTCAGCTCGGAGTCGGTGACGAGGGCGGCCACCTCGATGAGAGCGTCGTCGGACAGCGAGAGGCCGGTCATCTCGCAGTCGATCCACACCATGCGATCGTTCATGTGTCTAACCTTAAGGTGCGCGCCGCCCGGCTGAGCCGACCGTGCGCTGACCTTGTGCCGCGGGCACACGCGAAAACCCCCGGAGATCTCCTGCGAGAGACCTCCGGGGGCGTGCGGTTGCTACGTCGCGCTCCGCTGGCCGGGCAGACTCGCGGCCCGGCTTGTGGCGTACGCCTCACGGCCGTTCTCCGCCGAAGGCGCCCCGGCCGACGCGGACGCCGACGACAGCGCGCTCGCCGCCGTACGACGGGTCTGCATCGGAACCGGGCCGTCCGGGTGCGGCGCGGGCGGCAGCCCGGCCGGACCCAGGGACGCCGGACCGCCGGGCTTGCCGGAAGCGCCGTCGCCGTCCACCTGCTTGTCGCCCTGGGGCCTGCGGGCGCGGTACGCGGCCCGGTAGGCGGCGGGCGACGAGCCCAACTGGCGCCGGAAATGGCCGCGCAGGGCCACCGGCGAGCGGAAGCCGCAACGGCCCGCGACCTCGTCCACCGAGTAGTCCGACGTCTCCAGCAGACGCTGCGCCTGGAGCACCCGCTGCGTGATCAGCCACTGCAGGGGGGCACTCCCGGTGAGCGAGCGGAAGCGGCGGTCGAACGTACGCCTGCTCATGTACGCGCGTGCCGCCAGCGTCTCCACGTCGAACTGTTCGTGGAGGTGCTCCAGCGCCCAGGCGACGACCTCCGCGAGCGGGTCGGCGCCGATCTCCTCTGGTAAAGACCGATCGAGGTAGCGCTCCTGACCGCCGCTTCGGCGCGGGGGGACCACCAGGCGTCGGGCGAGCGCGCCGGCCGCCTCGTTGCCGTGGTCCGTCCGCACGATGTGGAGACAGAGATCGATTCCGGCCGCCGTACCGGCGGACGTCAGCACGTCTCCGTCGTCGACGAAGAGTTCCCTCGGATCGACGTGTACCGACGGATAGCGCTTGGCCAGCGTCGGCGCGTACATCCAGTGGGTGGTCGCGGGGCGGCCGTCCAGCAGGCCCGCCGCGGCCAGTACGAAGGCGCCGGTGCACAGGCCGACTATGCGGGCCCCTTCTTCGTGCGCCCGGCGAATCGCGTCGAGTGCCTCCTCCGGCGGTGGCGAGGTGATCGACCGCCAGGCAGGCACGACGACGGTGCCCGCCCGTGAGATCGCTTCCAGGCCATGCGGTGTGGTGAGTTCCAGCCCTCCGGTGGTGCGCAGCGGGCCTTCTTCGCCGCCGCACACAAGGAGGCGGTAACGCGGAACTCCGGCGTCCTGCCGGTCGATTCCGAACACCGACAGCGGTATGGAACTCTCGAAGATGGGGCCGCCGCTGAACAGCAGCACCGCGACGATCTCCTTGCGGCGTCGCCCGGAAAGTTTCCGGGCCGCGGCTTCCGGCGCGGCAGTGGAGTCGTGGCTCATACTGCTAAGCCCCCCTCGGTGGTCGCGGCTCCTCGGTTGTGTCGCTCCTGCACGTTTCCCCTCGGTCCTGCACGAGTCCCCCGCCGTAAGACGTCAAGATCGAATCTACTGTGTCCAGTGGTGCCGGGGTGACCAGTTCGGCAACCGGCACATTGTCGACATGGCAACTTGGCGTGAAGCATTCGATCACGAAGCGTTGCACTCGTGGGCCGTGCAGGGAAGTGCGCCTCGTCGTAGTGGCCAATCCCCGTAGGGTGCGCAAGGCCCCCCAGACCCTTTCGGTGCAGGTGGAACGGGGGTTGGGGGGTGGTTCGGACAACGGAAGCGCGGTGGCCGGAAGTTGGCTGAAAAGCGTCGGGCGCGTGCGCGGAAACCGGTCAGTCGACCGGTGTACTTCCCCCGGCGTGCCGCCCGCCCCTGTGCGCCCCCGCCCCGGCCCGGTGGCGGTGGCCGCGCTGCGAGGAGTGTTCTTCGGCCAGCAGCCGGGCCGCGCCCCGCTCGGAACGGCGCAGCAGCACCCGGCAGGCGGCGGTGACGGCCGCGAGACCCAGGGCCGTACCGGTGGCGCCGGCGAGGGAGGTGCCGTACCAGAGGAGGACGAGGGGGACGAGGACACAGCTGAAGACCGCCCAGCGGACCACGTCGGTGGCGGTGCCGTGGCTGGGGTGTGCCTCGGAGGTCGTGCGGTGTCCGGACATGGCGTGCTCCCTGGGGCGGTGGCTCGCCGGGTTCAACGCGTGTTCGATGCGTCGGTCACTGTAGGGCAGTCCATCGATGTGTGCGGATAAGTGAATCCTGTGCAAACCGCCTGTACGGGGCAGCAACCATTGCGTTACGGGCGCCCCCTCGTGCATGCTCCGGGGAACTCCGCCGGAGCGGCTGCGGGATATGGGCTAAGGAGGAGTGCCGCCGTACCCTTGGGGGTATGGGGTTGGGAAGATGATTCCCGGACACAGCTCCGCCGCACCCTGTTGTCCCCTCCCAAGAGGATCAAAACGCCGAGACACCCATGGCCGGTCACGAATCTTTCGAACCCGCAGACCGTAAGCGGCCCGTCGCCGATCCCACGGCGGCCGAGCCCCTGGCGGCGGAACAGTCACGTCATTCCTGCGATCCAGCCTTCAAGCACGGCGTCGTCGTCGGCTTCGACGGCTCCCAGTCCAGTGAGCGTGCCCTCGCCTACGCGATCGGCATGGCCCATCGCTCGGGCTCGGGCCTGATCATCGTCCACGTCGCCAACCGGCTGCCCACCACGGTGTGGGCGGGCTGCGAGCCACCGGTCTTCGTCGACGTGCCGGATCACCGCACCGAGGTGCTGGGTCTTGAGCTGGCGTGCGCCGAGTACCTGGCGGAAGTGCCCTGGATTCTCGTCGAGCGCGGTGGCGACATCTGCCACGAACTCGAAGAGGTGGGACGGGAGTACGAGGCGGACGCGATCGTCGTGGGCTCGACCCACGGGATCGTCGGGCGCATCTTCGGCTCCGTCGCGGGGCGGCTCGCGAAGCGGGCTCAGCGCCCTGTCGTCGTCATTCCGTAGATCCCTCCGCAGTTCTCTGGCGTGGCTCGCCTTCTCCCGAATTCCCTGTTGTGCAGAGGTGTTTGTGCCCTTGTGAAGGGCATATATCGGTCACACCGCACAATCGCACATGCATGAAGGGAGCCCGCCGTGGACAATGACGTCTCTGCGGGAAGCACCACCTCGATCGTCGGCCGACTCGCCCTGGGGATCACCCTGTTGGCCTTCGGGCTCGGGTACACGAATGTCATCAACGGGGTCTCGACGGCTGACGCCGTGTCACTGGCCCACTATGTGGGCGGAGTCGCCCTCTTCGTCGCCGGACTGCTCGCGTTCCGCGAGGGCGACACGGCTACGGGTACGGCTTTCTCCGCGTTCGGCGCGCTCTGGTTCACCTGGGCCGTCAGCGCGGGGAACTCCGTGTCGGACAACGCGGCGGGGTTGTTCCTGGTCCTGTTCGCCCTTGTCGCCCTCTCCGTGACCCTCGCGGGCGGCGACCAACTCACCCAGGGGACCTACGGGTTGTTCTTCGTTTGCCTTGTGCTTCTGGCGATCGCTCAGTTCGCCGGGAACGACGGGCTGGGCAAGGTCGGGGGGTGGTTCGGTGTCGCTGCGGGGGCTGTTGCCTGGTACTCGGCGACGGCTGCGCTCGCTCACTGGCCGACTGTTCTTCCGCGGCGGGCGGCTGGTCGGGGCGTGACGGCCACCGGCTAGCGGCGCTGGCCGGTGGTCGGACAACTCCCGGCGATATGAGCGAACCCCCCGTGCGTTGAGGCTGCACGTGGGGGTTCGTTCTGTTTCGTTGGCCGCTGCGGGTGCGTCGTGGTTGCTCGCGCCCGCGCGGCGGAGCCGCAAATTGATACAGCCCCGCGCCCCTTTGGGGCGCCTATTCCACCGTGACTGACTTCGCGAGGTTCCTCGGCTTGTCGATGTCCCGCCCGAGTGCCAACGCCGTGTGATACGCCAGGAGTTGGAGCGGAATCCCCATCAGGATGGGATCCAGTTCGTCCTCGTTCTTCGGGACCACGATGGTCTGGTCGGCCTTCTCCTGTTCCTGGTGGGCCACCGCGAGGATGCGGCCGCTGCGGGCCTTGATCTCCTCCAGGGCCGCGCGGTTCTTCTCCAGGAGGTCGTCGTTGGGGACGATCGCCACCGTGGGGAGGGCGGGCTCGATCAGGGCCAGGGGGCCGTGCTTCAACTCCGAGGCGGGGTAGGCCTCGGCGTGGATGTACGAGACCTCCTTGAGCTTCAGGGAGGCCTCGCGAGCGACCGGGTAGCCGCGCACACGGCCGATGAAGAGCATCGAGCGGGCGTCGGCGTACTGCTGAGCCAGCTTCTTGATCTCGTCCTCGCGGTCCAGGATCTCGGAGATCTGGGCCGGCAGCCTGCGCAGGCCCTCGATGATGCGCTTGCCGTCGCGGACGGAGAGGTCGCGGGTGCGGCCGAGGTGCAGGGCCAACAGGGCGAAGGCGACTGTGGTGTTGGTGAAGCACTTGGTCGAGACGACACAGACCTCGGGGCCAGCGTGCACGTACATGCCGCCGTCCGCCTCACGGGCGATCGCCGAGCCCACGACGTTCACCACACCGAGGACCCGGGCGCCCTTGCGCTTCAGCTCCTGGACCGCCGCCAGTACGTCGTACGTCTCACCGGACTGCGAGACCGCGATGTAGAGCGTGTCCGGGTCGACGACCGCGTTGCGGTAGCGGAACTCCGAAGCCGGCTCGGCGTCCGCGGGGATGCGGGCCAGCTCCTCGATCATCTGGGCGCCGATCATGCCCGCGTGGTACGACGTGCCGCAGCCGAGGATCTTCACTCGGCGGATCTGCCGGGCCTCGCGGGCGTCCAGGTTCAGGCCGCCGAGGTGCACGGTGGAGAAGCGGTCGTCGATGCGGCCGCGCAGCACGCGGTCCACGGCGTCGGCCTGCTCGAAGATCTCCTTGTGCATGTAGGTGTCGTGGCCGCCCATGTCGTAGGAGGCGGCCTCCCACTCGACGGTGGTCGGCTCGGACGTGGTGCGGGTGCCCTCGGTCGTGTATGTCCGGAAGTCGTCGGCCTTGAGGGTGGCCATCTCGCCGTCGTCCAGCGTCACTATCTGGCGCGTGTGCGTCACCAGTGCGGCGATGTCCGAGGCTATGAACATCTCCTTCTCGCCGATCCCGAGGACCACCGGGGAACCGTTTCGAGCCACCACGATGCGGTCGGGGAAATCGGCGTGCAGAACGGCGATGCCGTACGTCCCCTCGATCACGCGGAGCGCCTGGCGGACCTTCTCTTCGAGGGTCTCCGCCTGGGAGCGGGCGATGAGGTGGGTGAGGACCTCGGTGTCGGTCTCGGAGAGGAACTCGACGCCGTCCGCCTCCAGCTTCTTCCTCAGGTCCGACGCGTTGTCGATGATGCCGTTGTGGACGACGGCGACCTTGCTGTCGGCGGACAGGTGCGGGTGGGCGTTCACATCGGAGGGGGCGCCGTGCGTGGCCCAGCGGGTGTGGGCGATTCCGGTGGTGCCCTTGAAGCGCGCCGGGACCTTGGCCTCCAGGTCACGGACCCGGCCCTTGGCCTTGACCATCTTCAGGCCGGCCGTCTTCGGGGTGGTGACGACGATGCCCGCGGAGTCGTAGCCGCGGTATTCCAGCCGCTGCAGGCCCTCCAGCAGAAGTGGAGCAACGTCACGCTTGCCGATGTATCCGACAATTCCGCACATGTATGGGTATTCCTAGCCATAGACGATCCGGCGCAGCTGCCGGAGCGTGAGCTCCGGCGGGGCCACGGCCCGGTATTTCAGGTCCGCCTCGATCCGGTCGAAGATCGTCGCGTTCACCAGGCCCTGGGCCTGGAGCTCGCGATGGCGGCGACGGACGTAGTCCTCGGTCGTCTCGTCGAAGTAGGCGAGCACGTCCTGGATCACCCGCAGTGCCTCGCCCCGGTTGAGGGTCGTGGAGCGCGTCAGATGATCAACGAGTTCGTCGTGCACCCGGTTGATCCTGGGGTACCGAAGAACGGTTTGCAAGAATCCTGCCCGATATCGGGCAACGGCCTGTTGAAAGTCTTATGGGGCTCTGTTCGTAAGCTGTCCATCCTGTGTCTTGCGCACCGTTGCTCATGTCGGCGAGTTTCAGACGCCATGGACATTCCTCGTATGGGCGTACCCGCAGAGCTCGCTGAGCGCATGAGCATGGCGGAGCAGCACGAGTACCTGCGCTCGAAATTCTCGCGGCGCACGATGATCAGAGGCGGTGCCGTGACCCTCGGCGCCGTCGCGGGTGGCGTGTTCGTACCGGGCGCGGTCGCCCAGGCGGCCGTCCCCACCCAGGCCGCCGCCACCAGGACCGCCCCCTCCACGGAGTCGGTGAGCGGGGCCCTCGTCTCCCCGTTCGGCCGGCACCTCGCCTTCGGCAACGACCCGAGCACAGAGGTGACGGTCTCCTGGCAGGTCCCGACCAACGTCAGGAAACCGTTCGTCCGGATCGGCGCGCACCCCTGGGACCTCTCCCACAAGATCGACGCCGAGGTGCGCTCCCTGTACACCCCGGCGGGCGTCGGCGCGAGCGGCGACCACACCCAGTACTACCTGCACGCCAAGCTGACCCACCTGCGCCCGGGCAAGACCTACTACTACGGCGTCGGCCACGCGGGCTTCGACCCGGCCGAGGCCCACCTCCTCGGCACCCTGGGCACCTTCACCACCGCCCCCGACCGTGCCGTGCCGTTCACCTTCACCGCCTTCGGCGACGAGGGCGTCGGCTACCACGGCCTGGCCAACAACAGCCTTCTCCTCGGCCAGAACCCGGCCTTCCACCTGCACGCCGGCGACATCTGCTACGCCGACCCGGCCGGTGCGGGCAAGACCGCCGACGCCGGTTTCGACTCGCGGACGTGGGACCAGTTCCTCGCCCAGACCGAGTCGGTCGCCAAGTCCGTGCCGTGGATGCCCGCCTACGGCAACCACGACATGGAGGCCTGGTACTCGCCCAACGGCTACGGCGGCGAGGACGCCCGCTGGAACCTGCCGGACAACGGCCCCGACAAGGCGAACCTGCCGGGCGTCTACTCCTTCGTCTACGGCAACACGGCGGTCATCTCGCTGGACGCCAACGACGTGTCCTTCGAGATCCCGGCCAACCTCGGCATATCCGGCGGCACCCAGACCAAGTGGCTGGAGGCGCAGCTCAAGAAGTACCGCGCGGCCAGGGACATCGACTTCGTCGTGATCTTCTTCCACCACTGCGCGTACTGCACCTCGACCGCGCACTCCTCGGAGGGGGGAGTGCGGGGCGAGTGGGTGCCGCTGTTCGAGAAGTACACGGTGGACCTGGTCATCAACGGCCACAACCACCAGTACGAGCGCACCGACGTCATCAAGAAGAACGCGGTCGTCAAGAAGCTGCCGATCGGCGGCACGGCGTACCCGGAGACCGAGGGTGTCGTCTACGTGACGGCGGGCGCGGCCGGCCGCAGCCTGTACGCGTTCTCCGCCCCGGACTCCTACGAGGGTCACGTCGCCGACCTCGACTCGGTCGCCGCCTTCGTCAACACGAAGGACGGCAAGGTCAACGAGACGGTCGCCTGGTCGCGCGTCCGATACCTCAACTACTCGTTCCTGCGCGTCGACGTGCAGCCCGCCTCGAAGGGCCGTACGACCACCCTGACGGTCCGCGGCATCGCCGAGACCGGCGACGAGATCGACCGCTTCACGGTCGCCCGCAAGGCCAAGTAGCACCGCGTATGCCCTGAAGGCGGGGCGTAGGCACACCGAAGGCGGTCCTCAACTCCCGGATGGTCACATCCGTTTGAGGACCGCCTGTTTCGCCATCGCGAACTCCTCGTCCGTGAGCACCCCGTCCCGGTGCAGCTCACCGAGCTCGCGCAACCGCCGCAGCAGCGCGTCGTGGCCGTCCTCCGTGGCGGCCGCCAACCGCCGCGCGGGCTCGGGCTGTTCGGGTCGTACGTCCGTCTCGGCGGCCGGGTGCGGGAGGCGGGCCTGTACGGCCGCGGCGACCAGGGCCATCAGTGGGTCCTTCTTGAAGCCCCACAGCTCCACGGAGTTGGGGTCGTACTTGGGCGGTGCCTTGGTCGGCGCGTTGCGCACCGAGAAGCGGATGTAGCCGTTCTCCAGCCCGGCCGAGGGGCGCCACTCGACGCCGACGAGGTCCGTGACGGCGAGGGTGCGGGCGCCGGTGGCGGACTTGGCGTCCTCGGTCTTCCAGTTCCACTCCAGCCGTACGCGCTCGCCGTCGAAGCTCGCCGTGCCGTCCCCGGCGGACACGGACAGCGGCACGGCAGGACCCGGCAGCAGATACTCGTCCACCGGATCGGCCGGTACCTGGTCGAGCAGCAGGGCGCCCCGCACCTCGTCCACGAAGTACTCGGCGACGCCGTACCGGTCCGACTCGACGGGGAGTTGGTAGGGGTCGTCGCCCTCGGTGAGCCGGCCGCCGGTGGCGTGCAGCAGTGGGTCGGCGCCGTCGCGCAGCCGCAGTCTCAGCCGCCCCGACTTCCGGCCCTGCTCGAACGAGACGCCCGCCAACGCGCCCAAGGGGACGACGAGTTCACCCAGGGTCTTGCGGAACAGGCCGACGTTCTTGTCCCGTCCCGGAGTCAGTCGCAGGGCGTCGCCGTCGAAGATCCAGGTGCCGTCCTTCTGGATGATTTCCGCCATAGGAGGGATTGTTCCATCGCTCTGCCGACAGAATGGTCTGTACCTGTCCGGGCTCAAAGGAAGTTCAAAGGAAGGGACCGCTCGTGAGACGCCTTGTGAGACAGCGCCACAGAACGACCCGCCTCCTCGGCTCGCTGCTGCTCGTCGCCGCCGCGAGCGTGTCCGTCGTCGGCGCCGCACCCTCCGCCGCGCCCGCCGCCGCCACCCCGCTGGGCCGGGTGGTCCCGGCGCCCGCCAAGGTCACCCCCGCGGGACATCCGTACCGGATCACGAGCGGCACCCGTATCCGCGTGGACGACACCCGTGAGTCGCGCCGGATCGGCGCGTACCTCGCGGGCATCCTGCGGCCCTCCACCGGCTACCGGCTGCCGGTCACCTCGCGCGGGAAGGGCGGCATCCAACTCCGCCTGACCAAGGGCACGTTCGGCGCCGAGGGCTACCGGCTCAACAGCACCCCCAGCGGTGTCACCATCACCGCGAGCAGGACCGCCGGTCTCTTCCACGGCGTACAGACCCTGCGCCAACTCCTGCCCGCCGCCGTCGAGAAGAAGTCGGTGCAGCGCGGCCCCTGGCAGATCGCGGGCGGCACCATCGAGGACTCCCCGCGCTACGCCTACCGCGGTGCGATGCTCGACGTCTCCCGGCACTTCTTCACGGTCACCCAAGTCAAGCGCTACATCGACGAGTTGGCGCTCTACAAGATCAACGAACTGCATCTGCACCTCAGCGACGACCAGGGCTGGCGCATCGCGATCAACTCCTGGCCACGCCTGGCGACCTACGGCGGCTCGACCGAGGTCGGCGGCGGCACCGGCGGCCACTACACCAAGGACGACTACAAGGAGATCGTCCGCTACGCCGCCTCCCGGTACCTCGAAGTGGTCCCGGAGATCGACATGCCGGGCCACACGATCGCGGCCCTCGCCTCCTACGCCGACCTCAACTGCGACGGCGTGGCACCCCCGCTCTACACGGGCACGGACGTCGGCTTCAGCTCGCTGTGCGTCGGCAAGGACCTCACGTACAGCTTCGTGGACGACGTGGTCCGTGAACTGGCCACGATCACCCCGGGCCGCTATCTCCACATCGGCGGCGACGAGGCGCAGTCCACCAGCCATGAGGACTACGTCAAGTTCATGGACCGGGTGCAGCCGATCGTCACCAAGTACGGCAAGACGGTGATCGCCTGGCACCAGATCACCGGAGCCCACCCCGTGAAGGGCGCCCTCGCCCAGTACTGGGGTCTCGACGACACCAGCGCCGAGGAGAAGGCACAGGTCGCCGAGGCCGCGAAGAACGGCACCGGGCTGATCCTCTCGCCCGCCGACCGGGTCTACCTCGACATGAAGTACACCGAGGACACCCCGCTCGGCCAGGACTGGGCGGGCCTGGTCGAGGTCAAGCGGTCCTACGACTGGAACCCGGGCAACTACCTCGCCGGGGTGCCGAGTTCGGCGATCCGGGGGGTCGAGGCGCCGCTGTGGTCGGAGACGATCGTCACCGGCGCGAACATCGACTACATGGCCTTCCCGAGGCTGCCGGGCGTGGCCGAGCTGAGCTGGTCGCCGGCCTCGACGCACGACTGGGACACCTACAAGGTGCGGCTCGCGGCACAGGCGCCGCGCTGGGACGCGCTGGGGATCGACTACTACCGGTCGCCCCAAGTTCCCTGGCCGGCAGGCTAGTTCACGCAAACCGCGCAGTAGTCAGGGCAAAAACGACGGGCACCCCGGGGGACCGTACCCCGGGGTGCCCGCCTGCTTGTGGGTCAGAACCCGGCGATCGGGTTCTTCAGGGTGCCGACGAGCTGGAGCGCGCCGGACGGGTCCGCCAGGTCCACCATCTGCTGGTTGTTGCGCAGTTGGAGGCGGTTGAGGCAGGACAGCGAGAACTCCGGGGCGAACATGTCGTACTGCCGGAACTTGTCGGCGAGTTCGGGTGCCGCGTCCTGGTACTCGCGGGTGACGTCCGCGACCGTACGCCAGAAGTCGTCCTCCTCCAGGACGCCCTCGGCGGCCAGGCCGGAGGCGAGGAAGCGGAAGAAGCAGTCGAAGACGTCGGTGAAGATCGACAGGAGCTTCTTGTCCTCGGGGACCTCGACCCGCAGCCGCTCCACGGTCGGCGGCAGCACCGCGTCCGGGTCCATGACGGCGATCTCCTCGGCGATGTCCTTGTAGATCGCGCGCTCGACCACCCCGTCCTTCAGGACGAGGATCACGTTCTCGCCGTGCGGCATGAACACCAGGTCGTAGGCGTAGAAGCTGTGCAGCAGCGGGGTGAAGTACGCCCGCAGATACCGCCGCAGCCACTCCACCGGCGCCAGCCCCGACCGCTCGATCAGCGCGCCGGCGAAGGACGCGCCCTCGTGGTCCAGGTGCACCAGCGAGGCCATCGTCGCGAGCGACTCGCCGTCCCGGAGCGAGGAGACCGGGCTCTCGCGCCACAGCGCGGCGAGCATCTTGCGGTACGGCGAGTAGCGGTCGGTCGCGGCCTCGTACTCCAGGTGCCGGTAGCCGACGGCCGCCTGCTCACGGATGATCGACAGGCCGGTGGACTTCAACACCGGGTCGTTCTCGATGAGTTGGGCGAGCCAGTCGTTGATCGCCGGGGTCGCCTCCATGTACGCGGCCGAAAGCCCGCGCATGAATCCCATGTTGATGACGGACAGGGCCGTCTTCACGTAGTGCTTCTCGGGGTTGGACTTGTTGAAGAAGGTCCGGATGGACTGCTGAGCGAGGTACTCGTCGTCGCCCTCGCCGAGGCACACGAGGTGGCCGCGGGCGATCTCGGCGGCGAAGGTGACGCTGAGCTTGTTCCACCACTGCCAGGGGTGGACGGGGATGAGGAGGTAGTCGTCGGGGTCGAGGCCCTGCTCGGAAAGTGTTACGCGGAAACGGTTCAGCGTCACACTTCCCAGCTCCTCCCTCAGGAAGGACTCGTACTCGATGCCCACGCCCGCCGTGAACGCGGCCCGCGAACGGTGTGCGGCCAGCCACACCAGCCGGACCGGGCTCGCGGTCTCGGGGGCGTACGAGAGGTACTCGTGGATGCCGAAGCCGAGCCGGCCGTTGTTGGCGACGAAGCAGGGGTGGCCCTCGGTCATCCCGGTCTCGATGGCCTGGAAGTCGCTCTTGACCAACTCGGCGACCGGGATCTGCGGCTTGGTGAGCTTGTAGCAGGTGCCGGAGAGGGTGGAGGAGATCTCCTCCAGGTAGACCGGCAGGATCTCCTCGCTCAGCCCGAGCGCCTGCTTCAGCTCGATGAAGAAGTCCAGCGCGGCGAGCGGGAGTTCGGTGCCGTCGCGGTGACGGGCGATCGAGTCCGCGTCGACCTGCCAGTGGTCGAGGGCGTGCCGGGTGGCGGTGAACCGGTAGCGGGTCAGGCCGTCGTCACTGCGGACGACGTACAAGTCACCGTCCTGCTCGACGAGTTCGGGCGTGATCAGCCGCTCGTGCGCGAACTCGGCGAGGGCCTTGCGGAGCAGGAGGCGGTTGGCCCTCTCCCAGCGCTCGGGGGAGAGATGGGCCACGGCGTCGGCGAGGCTCATGCGGTCACCGCCGTAGCCGACAGGCTGTGCCTTTTAAGGAAACGGTCGCGTGTGCAGAAACTCAACAAGGCTTTCTTCTCCGGCTTTTGGATCTCACGCTCGGGCACGAACCCCACCGCCTCGTTCAGTGCGTGCACGGCGGTGTTGGACACGTCCGGTTCCACGACGACGCGCTCGACGGCCGGGTCCTCGAAGAGGTGGGCCATCACCGCGGTGATCACCGCACGGGTGAAGCCGTGGACGGGCGCCTCGGTGGCCGGCGTCAGGAAGTGCATGCCGACGTCGCCGGGCAACGGCTCGTACAGGCCGACCAGTTCGCGGTGGGCGGGGTCGTAGTACTCCATCAGGAAGACGGGAACACCGTCCTGGAGCCCGAGCAGCGCGTGCTGGTGCTCGTCGGCCGCGATGTCCATGTACGCGCGCTCGACGTCCTCCAGTTTCGCGTCCTGCATCATCCAGAACGCGGCCTTGGGATGCGTGAGCCACCGGTGCAGCAACTCGGCGTCCTGCAGCGGGTCGAGGGGGCGGAAGGTGAAGGTCATACGGCGAACTCCTGGAACGCGATGGTCTGTTCGACCGGGTAGTACTCGGTGCCGAGCAGCTCACGGATGATGTACGAGTTGCGGTACGCGCCCATGCCCAGGTCCGGGGACGTGATGCTGTGCGCGTGGACGCCGGCGTTCTGGAGGAAGACGCCGCGGCCCGTGGTGTCGATCGAGTAGTTGCGTGCGATGTCGAAGTTGCCCCGGGAGTCGTAGCGCAGCCGCTCGTGGACGGGCTTGAGGAACTCCGGCTCGGCGTACTTGTAGCCGGTGGCGAGGATCAGGCCCTGGGAGCGCAGGGTGTGGTCCTTCTCCTGCTCCTCCTGGCGCAGGCCGAGTTCGTAGACGCCGTCGCGGTAAGTGGCGCTGTTCAGCGAGGAGTTGGTGAGCAGCCGGGTGGGGACGGGACCGCCGACCTTCTTCTGGTAGAGCAGGTCGAAGATCTCGTTGACGAGGTCGCCGTCGATGCCCTTGAAGAGGCCCTTCTGCTCGGCCGTGAGACGGTAGCGGGTCTGTTCCGGCAACGCGTGGAAGTAGTCGATGTACTCGGGGGAGGTCATCTCCAGCGTGAGTTTCGTGTACTCCAGCGGGAAGAAGCGCGGCGAGCGCGTCACCCAGTTCAACTCGTAGCCGTGGACGTCGATCTCACTGAGCAGGTCGTAGTAGATCTCGGCGGCGGACTGCCCGCTGCCGACCAGCGTGATCGACTCCTTGGCCTGCAACTCCGCTTTGTGCTGCACATAGCGGGAGTTGTGGATGAAATCGCCGCCCAGCCCCGCGACGGCCTCCGGGAGATATGGCGGGGTGCCGGTGCCCAGGACCAGGTGGCGGGCGCGGTACACGTCGCCGGCCTCGGTCTGCACGACGTAGACCTCGCCCTGTTCCTCGAACGTCACCTCGGTCACCGTCGTGCTGAAGCGCACGTTGGTGAGCCGGTTGGCGGCCCAGCGACAGTAGTCGTCGTACTCGACGCGCAGCGGGTAGAAGTTCTCGCGGATGTAGAAGGGGTACAGACGCCCCTTCTCCTTCAGGTAGTTGAGGAAGGAGTACGGCGACGTCGGGTCGGCGAGGGTGACCAGGTCCGACATGAATGGAGTCTGGAGGTGGGCGCCGTCGAGGAACATGCCGGCGTGCCACTCGAAGTCGGGCTTCGAGTCCAGGAAGATGCCGTCGAGTTCGGCGATCGGCTCGGTGAGGCAGGCGAGGCCGAGGTTGAAGGGCCCGAGCCCGATCCCCACGAAGTCGTAGGTCTTGTTCGTGGCTTCAGGAAGCGCGGTCAAGGGACTCTCCCAGGTACTGCTCGGCATGGCCGGCGATCAGGTCGAGGACGGCGGCGATGTCGTCGGTCGTCGTCTCGGGGTTGAGCAGGGTGAACTTCAGGTAGTGGCGGCCCGCGACCTTGGTGCCCGCGACCACCGCGTCACCGGAGGCGAACAGGGCCTTACGGGCGTACAGGTTGGCGCGGTCGATCTCGGCCGGGTCGGTGACGGCGGCCGGGATGTAGCGGTAGACGAGGGTCGAGAGCGAGGGCTCTACGACCACGTCGAAACGGGGGTCGCCGGCGAGCAGCTTCCACCCCTCCACGGCCAAGTCGCAGACCTCGTCGAAGAGTTGACCAACACCATCGGCGCCCATCACGCGCAGCGTCATCCACAGCTTGAGCGCGTCGAAACGGCGGGTGGTCTGCAGAGACTTGTCGACCTGGTTGGGGATGCGTTCCTGCACCATGCGGCGCGGGTTGAGGTACTCCGCGTGATAGGTCGCGTGGCGCAGGGTGTCGGCGTCGCGGACCAGCACGGCGGACGAACTCACCGGCTGGAAGAAGGACTTGTGGTAGTCCACGGTGACCGAGTCGGCGCGCTCGATGCCGTCGATCCGGCCCCGGTACTTCAGCGAGGCGAGCAGACCGCAGCCGTAGGCCGCGTCGACGTGCATCCACACCCCGAACTGCTCGCACAGGGCGGCGACTTCGGGCAACGGGTCGATGGAGCCGAAGTCGGTGGTGCCGGCGGTGGCGACGACGGCCATGGGGACGAGCCCGGCGTTCTTGCAGCGCTCCAGCTCACGGGCGAGCGCGACCGTCTGCATGCGCTGGTCGGCGCCGACGGGTATCGACACGACGGAGTCCTGCCCGAGGCCGAGCAGTTGCGCCGACTTCTTCACGCTGAAGTGGCTCACCTCGGAGGCGAAGATACGCAGTTTGGCCAGGCTGTCGGTCTTGGACTCCTCGCGGGCCAGCAGCAGCGCCTGGAGGTTGGACTGGCTGCCGCCGGAGGTGAACACCCCGTCGGCGTGCGGCCCGAGGCCGATGCGCTCGTTCGTCCAGTCGATCAGCTTGCGCTCGATGAGGGTGCCGCCGGCCGACTGGTCCCAGGTGTCCAGGGAGGAGTTGACGGCGGAGAGCACCGCCTCGCCGAGCACCGCGGGGATGACGACGGGGCAGTTGAGGTGGGCGAGGTAGCGGGGGTGGTGGAAGTAGATCGCGTCACGCAGGTAGACCTCGTCCAGCTCGTCGAGCACCGCTGCGGTGTCGTGGAGCGGGCGGTCGAGGTCGATCCGGTCGATGAGGGGGGAGAGGGCGTCGACCGTGACGCCGCTGAACGGTCGTTCGGTGGTGGCGAGTTTGGCCGCCACCCGCTCCACGCCTTCCGTCACGGAGCGGCGGTAGTGCTCCGCAGTCGTGTCATTGAGCAGGTGCGAGCGCATGTGGGGGTCCTCCGGTGGGGACAGTCCGTGCGGGACAGGAGAGCGGCGGGGTCCGCAACATCAACTTAGGTTAGCCTAACCTAACTTAGCGTCCGCGAAACCCGCCGCATCCGTGACAGCCGTCACTCACGCATCAGCGGCCCGTCACCCGGCTTCGCGCAACTGCTCCTCACTGAGCCCCTGCCGCCAGTACCCGACGAAGGTCACCCGGCGCCGGTCGAACCCGCGCTCACCCACGAAGTGCCGCCGCAACGCCTTCACTTGACCGGACTCGCCCGCGATCCACACGTACGGCCGCTCGGCGGGCGGGAGTTGGGCGGCACGGAGGGCGCCGAGGGCCATGGGGGACCCCTCAGCGCCCTGGCCCTCGCGCACCAGCCAGGTCACTTCGGCATCGGCGTCGGTAGCCAAGTCCTGGATATCCCCGGCGTGTTGGACTTCCAGCCACACCCGCGCCCGAGTACCGACAGGCAGCGCTTCGAGAATGGCGGAGACGGCCGGTACGGCGGTCTCATCGCCCCACACGACCACGAGATCGGCGTCCTCCGGCGGCCGGAACCGGATCGCCCGGTTGTCCGCGATCGCCGGCCCGAGCAGCACGACCCGGTCACCTGCGACAGCGAGCGACGCCCAACGGGAAGCGGGCCCGGCGGGTTCATGCAGCACGAAGTCGATATCGATCTCGCCGGGGTCGCGCCGTAGGGCACGCAGTGTGTACGACCGCATCACGGCCCGCACACCATCGGGGAGTTCACGCCAGCCTTGCCACCACCCGTCCCCGAGTTCATAGGGCACGGCGGGCTCCAATTGGCCCGGCTGGGGGAGAAAAAGCGACAGGGACTGATCACACCCGTCGGAGAAGAAGTAAGCCAGATCGTCCCCCGCGAAGGTGACCCGGACCAGAGACGGCCCAAGCCGCTCCGTCCGCACGACCTGCAGTGAAAAGAAGCGGAAGGGCGCGGCAACGGCCGTAGTCATGGGGGCAACTCCTCAATCGGAGGTCAGGGCCAACTCCCTAGGGGCGCGGGGAACTGCGCGACCAGCCACACACGGCCCGCAGCTCCCCACAAAGCGCAACCACCCCTGAATCAGCTGACCTTCTTAGCGCTTTCGATAGCCGTCGCGAGATCCTCAAGCAGCGGCGCGCACTTGTCGTAGGACAGAATCGGCTCGGGATTACGCGCGATCACCTGGTCCGCCTTCACCGCGGGCAGCTTCTTCCACGTGCCCTCAGTGATGTCGGCGGGCTGAATCGCCGACGTCCGGTTGTCCATCATGATGATGTCCGCCCCGTACTTGTCGACGTTCTCCCAGCTGAGGTTCTCGTACCAGCCACCGCTCGCCTTCAGCGCCGCAGCGGACGGCTCGACGAAGTTCACGCCGAGAGCCTTGAAGTACTCCAGGTCGACGGAGAGGTTCGACCCGGAGACGTAGAAGATGTCCTGGCTCGCGGAACCCACGAGAACCTTGATGTCCGGCTTGGCCTTGGCCGCGGCGCGCAGCCGGGCGGCCGCGTCCTCGAAGCGCCTCTTGGCCGCGGTGATGGCGGCCGAAGTGGTGTCCGCGCCAAGGGACTTGGCGAGTTCCAGCATCCGCTGCAACGGCTGCGGCAGCTGAACGTCGTACACCGAGATGCCGACGGTCGGCGCGCCCACCGCGAGGATCTTCTTCTTCGACTCCTCCGGGACGTACCAGAGCGTGCCGGCCGAGTCGAACATCGTGGTGATGAGGACGTCGGGGGAGAGGGCCGCGTACTTCTCGATGTTGAACTGGCCCCACTCGTTGCCGATGATCGTGACCTTGCTGATGTCCAGGTCGCCGGCCTGAACGTCGGCCTTGCCGTCCTTCAGCTTGGTCGGCCCGAAGACGCCCTTGGACTCGATGCCGTAGTCGTGCAGCGCGGCGGCGACACCGATGAAGGAGACGATGGTCGCCGGGGTCTTGTCGGTCTTCGCGGTGGGGCCGCGGTCGTCCTTGAAGGTCCAGGGACCGGACTTGGCGGCCGCCGTCTCCTTGTCCGAGCCACCGCTTTTCGCGTCGTCGTCGCCGCAGGCTGCGAGCACGGCACCGAGGCCGAGGGCGCCGCCCGCGGCGAGGATGCCGCGGCGGGAGAGGTGAGTGGCACGGGCGTTGGACATGTGTGGCTGCTTTCGAACAGGGCGGAGCGCCCGCCGGACAATTCGAAGGTAGGTTAGCCTAACCTCACCAGGTGTCCAGTGGGCGGGGCTGCCGCCGCCCCGGCCTGTGTCCGCCCTGTGCCCGGCTTGTGAGTCGATGTCCCGGGCGATTTGGCTTTCAACCGCCTTGTCTCGTGCGGCCGTTGTGATCATGCTCCTCTGTAGGGGGATCTACGCACTGTTGTTCGGTCGTCTGCGGAGGTGGAGTGGCTACCACGGTGGGTGTGACAGGTGTGGAAGCGGTGGTGCGGAGCGACGCGGCACTGCTGGAGGACGACCTGGCCGAATTCCTCGACTCGTTGACCGCACCGGCGCGGGCGGCGGTCTCCGTCTACGACACGGCCCTGCGCCGCGCCCTGTACGAACCGGTCGCCGACGCCCTCGGATCGAAGGTGGGCCAGCAGGCGCTGCCGCCCACGCCCGGGGCGCCCGGCGGCCGGGCTCCGCTGCGGCCCTCGATGGTGTACTGGGCGTACCGCAACTACCGGGGTTTCCCCGATGAGACGGGCGAGGCGGCTCAGGCGGGCGAGGCGGGTGACGCCTCCGCCGAGCTGGCCGTCGTCCGCCGCACGGCAGTTGCCGTAAGGATTCTGCTGAAGGCCGCGGTCGCCCTCGACGACATCCAGGACGGCAGCGACGTCCGCTACGGCGAACCCGCCCTCCACGCCACCCACGGCACACCGCTCGCCCTCAACACCGGCGCCTGGCTGATCATGTCCGCGCTCCGGCACGCGGCCGACCCCGCCGTCGTGGACAGCCTGGTGCGCTCGGTCGGCAGCGGCTTCACCGGGCAGGCCGTCGACATGTCCTCGCGTACGGCGCTCACGCGCGCCGAGTTGCTGGCCGCGCCGCGCGCCACACGGGTCGACTTCTGGGAGTCGACGGCCGCCCTCAAGACCGGAACCCTGTTCTGGATGCCGCTCGACGCGGCGGTCGCGGGGCTGCGCGTGGTCGAGGACGACCGGCTCGCCCTGGACGGCGCGATGCGTCAACTGGGCCTCGCCAGCCAGCTGTTCAACGACCTGACCGACTTCGTGCCCGAGTTCGGCGGCGCCAACACCCACGAGGACTTCGATGGCCTGGGCAACCGGGTCTTCCTGGAGCTCCTCGACAAGGACGGCGACGCACCGGCCGGGAGCGGGGGCGAGGACTTCAGGTCCTACGTCCTCGGTCACCCCCACCTGGAGCGCACGCTCCTCGCGCTCGCCGAGGAGGCCGTGGCGCTGAAGCGCGCGGCGAAGGACGCCGTGCACGGCGTGTGCCGCTCCGAGCGCAGTGCCGCCTACTTCGACGTGACGATCGAACGCAAGGGCCACCTCATCGACCGTCTGCTCGCGACGGTCCGACAGCGGAGCGGCGTATGACGGACACGGGCATGGACACGGACAGGGACATAGACACGGACAGGAACATAGACACGGGCATCGGCACCGGTGCGAGCGTGGGCACGGCGACCCAGCGGCTGAGGAGCGGCACCCGCGCCTGGCACCAGGCCCTGGAGACCACCGGGTTCGCCACCGCCATGCTCGCCGGCACCCTCCCCCTCGACCGCTATGTCGGCCAACTCGCCTCCTACCGCGTGGTGTTGGCGGCGCTGGAAGCCGAACTCGCCCGCGCCACCTGCCCGTCCGTCACCTCGGTGTGGTCGCCCGACCTCGTCAAGCTGCCCCTCCTCGAACGCGACCTGCACCACTTCGCCGCCCTCGGCACCGCCCCCGAACCCGGCCCGGCGGCCGAGGAGTTCACCGAGGAGATACGGCGCACCGTCGCGACGGATCCCCGCGAACTCCTCGGCATCCTCTACGTGTTGGAGGGCTCCACCCTCGGCGCGATGTTCCTGTGCCGCCATGTCACCGAGGCGTACCGGCTCACGGACGGGAACGGCGCCTCGTACTACGGCAGCGGCGACCGCACCCGCTGGGCGGCCTTCACCGAGCGCCTCGACCGGACGCTCGACGAACCCGCCGTACAGGAAGGGGTGTTGGCAGCAGCCGAGCGGGCCTACCGCCACATCGCCCTGATCTCAGGGGAGTTGTCGGCCGGGCTGGGCGCCCCGACACCTGCGTCTGTTGTTTGAGTAGCCGTCAGCCCGTGAGGCCCAACTCGCGGGCGATCAGCATCCGTTGGACCTCGCTGGTGCCCTCGCCGATCTCCAGGATCTTGGAGTCGCGCCACATACGGGCCACCGGGTACTCGTTCATGAAGCCGTAGCCGCCGTGCACCTGCGTGGCGTCGCGGGCGTTGTCCACGGCGATGGTGGAGGAGTACAGCTTGGCGAGGGCCGCCTGCTTCTTGAAGGGCTCGCCGGCCACCAGCCGGGAGGCCGCGTCGCGCCAGGACAGCCGCGAGGTGTGGGCCTTCATCTCCATGTCGGCGATCTTGAACTGGATGGCCTGGTTGGCGCCGATCGGCCGCCCGAACGCGTGCCGTTCCTTGGCGTACTTCACCGACTCGTCGACACAGCCCTGAGCGAGCCCCGTAGCGAGCGCCGCGATGGCGATGCGGCCCTCGTCGAGGATGCGCAGGAACTGGGCGTAGCCGCGGCCCAGTTCGCCCAGCAGGTTCGCCGCCGGGACCCGGACGTCCGCGAAGGACAGCTCACGGGTGTCGGAGGCGTTCCAGCCGACCTTCGAGTACGGCGCCGCGACCGTGAAGCCGGGTGTCCCGGACGGCACGATGATCGACGAGATCAGCGGCTTGCCGTCGGGTTTGCGGCCGGTGACCGCGGTGACCGTGACCAGACCGGTGATGTCCGTACCGGAGTTGGTGATGAAGCACTTGGAACCGTTGATCACCCACTCGTCGGTGTCCGGGTCCAGGCGTGCCGTAGTCCGCGTCGCGCCCGCGTCGGAGCCGCCGTCCGGTTCGGTCAGCCCGAAGGCGCCGAGGATCTCGCCGGAGCACAGCCGGGGCAGCCACTCGGCCTTCTGCGCGTCGGTACCGAAGAGATGGATCGGCATCGCGCCCAGCGACACCCCGGCCTCCAGGGTGATCGCGACCGACGAGTCGACCCGGGCCAGCTCCTCAAGCACGAGGCCCAGCGCCAGATAGTCGCCGCCCATCCCGCCGTACTCCTCGGGGAACGGCAGCCCGAACAGGCCCATGCGGCCCATCTCGCGGACGATCTCGTACGGGAACTCGTGCCGCTCGTAGAAGTCGCCGATCTTCGGCGCGACGACGTCGTGCGCGAACTCCTCGACCGTACGGCGGAGTTCTTCCAGCTCGGGGGAGAGACGGTGGTCCATGGCGGTCACTGCTCCTTGTGGGGCTGTGCTGTTTTACCGAGTGCGCGGACGGTGCGGGACGGGCTGGGTCGGCCCAGGTGGTCGGCCATCCACACGCTGGTGGCGGTGAGAGCGGCGAGGTCGACTCCGGAGTCGATGCCGAGACCCTGGAGCATCCACACGAGGTCTTCGGTGGCGAGGTTGCCGGTCGCGGACTTGGCGTACGGGCAGCCGCCGAGGCCTCCGGCGGAGGCGTCGACCGTCGTGACCCCGTGCTCCAGTGCCGCGTAGGTGTTGGCCAGTGCCTGGCCGTAGGTGTCGTGGAAGTGCACGCCCAACACGTCGGTGGGGACGTGCTGTTCGTTGAGCGCGGCGAGAAGTTCCAGTACGTGCCCGGGAGTCGCGACACCGATCGTGTCGCCGAGGCTCAGCTCGTCGCAGCCCATGTCGACCAACGCCCGGCAGACACGCACCACTTGCGCGATGGGGACCGCGCCCTCCCAGGGGTCGCCGAAGCACATGGAGACGTAGCCGCGCACGTGGGCGCCCTCGTCCTTGGCGCGGGCCACGACCGGGGCGAACACGGCCAGCGACTCGTCCACCGTGCGGTTGAGGTTGGCCTTCGCGAAGGACTCGGTGGCGCTGGCGAAGACGGCGACGCGGGTCGCCTTCAGGGACAGGGCCCGGTCGAGTCCGCGGCCGTTCGGCACGAGGACGGGGAGGTGCACTCCCGGCAGATCGCGCACGAGCGGGAACAGCTGTTCCGCGTCGGCCAGTTGGGGCACCCACTTGGGGTGGACGAAGCTGGTGGCCTCGATCGTGGTCAGGCCCGCTTCGGCCAGCCGGCGCACGAACTCGGCCTTCACCTCCGTGGGCACGGTCGACTTCTCGTTCTGCAGTCCGTCCCGCGCCCCCACCTCGTGGATGCGCACCCGGGCGGGCAGATCGGGGGCCGGTACGACCATCGGGAGTGTCGCTGGTCCGAGTGTCACTGGTTCTCCTCCGCCGGTGTGACGACCGCCAGCACCTGGTCCATGGCGACCGTCGCGCCGGGCGTCACGTCGAGTTCGGCGACGGTGCCGGCGTGCGGCGCGGAGACGACGTGCTCCATCTTCATCGCCTCCACCACCAACAGGCTCTGCCCCGCGGCCACTTGGTCCCCCACCGCGACCTTCACCACGGTCACCGTCCCCGGCATCGGCGCGGTGAGCGAACCGGCACCGGAGCGGTCGGCCCCGCTGAGCGAGGCGGCCACCGGATCGTGGTCGCGCACCTGCCAGGCGTCCCCGTCCCGGCCCAGCCAGTCACCGGCCCGGTGGAAGGTGTGCCGGACCCCGTCGAGGGTGACGGCGACCCGGTCCGCGGTGACGGTGTGGGTGCCGCGCGGGACGTACTCCACGGGCTCGGTCACCTTGAGATGGAAGCCGACCGGCTTCGGAGCACCGCCCAGCCGCCAGCCGTCCGGCACCGAGAAGGGGTCGGTCCAGCCGTCGTTCGTCGGGCGGAGAGCATCCAGCCGTACGGCCGCTGCCGCCTCGTACACCTCCACGGGCACCTCGTCGGGGATGAGGGAGTCCGCCTCGCGCTCGACGAGCCCGGTGTCCAACTCGCCCGCCACGACCGCCGGATGGGCGAGCAGCCGCCGCAGGAACCCCGCGTTGGTCGGCACGCCCAGCGTCACCGTGTCCGCGAGGGCGGCCCGGAGCTTCCTGAGCGCGGTCGCGCGGTCGGGGCCGTAGGCGATGACCTTGGAGAGCATCGGGTCGTAGAGACTGCCGACCTCGGTCCCTTCGGAGAGTCCGGAGTCCGTGCGGACGCCGTCGCCCTGCGGTTCGTGCAGCCTGATCACCGTGCCGCCGGAGGGCAGGAACCCGCGCGCGGGGTCTTCGGCGCACACCCGGGCCTCGATCGCGTGCCCGGTCAGCCGGACATCCTCCTGCCGGAAGTCCAGCGCCTCCCCGGCCGCCACCCTGAGCTGCCACTCCACCAGGTCGAGTCCGGTCACCAACTCGGTGACCGGGTGCTCCACTTGGAGGCGGGTGTTCATCTCCATGAAGTAGTACGACGACGGGTCGCTGCCCGGCACGATGAACTCGACCGTGCCCGCGCCCGCGTACCCGCACGAGCGGGCCGCCTGGACCGCCGCCTCGCCCATCGCCGCGCGCGTGGCCTCGTCCAGGAGGACGCTCGGGGCCTCCTCGACGACCTTCTGGTGCCGGCGCTGCAAGGAGCACTCGCGTTCGCCGAGGTGGACGACGTTGCCGTGGCCGTCGGCCAGGACCTGGATCTCGATGTGCCGGGGGCGGTCGACCCACCGCTCGACCAGGAGGGTGTCGTCGCCGAAGGAGGCGCGGGCCTCGCGGCGGGCGGCGGCGATCTCGTCGGCGAGCAGCGAGGCGTCCCGGACCAGGCGCATGCCCTTGCCGCCGCCACCGGCGCTCGGCTTGAGCAGTACCGGCATGCCGATCTCCCGGGCGGCGTCGGCGAGTTGGGCGTCGGTGAGCCCGCTGCCGCTGGACCCGGGGACGACCGGGACCCCGGCCGCCCGCACGGTCTCCTTGGCGCGGATCTTGTCGCCCATGAGAGCGATCGCGTCGGCCGGCGGTCCGATGAAGACCAGCCCGGCGTCGGCGCACGCGCGCGCGAAGGCCGCGTTCTCGGCGAGGAAGCCGTAGCCCGGGTGTACGGCCTGCGCGCCCGAGCGGGCCGCTGCCTCCAGCAGCCGCTCCACCGACAGATAGCTCTCGGCCGCCGGGGCCGGACCGAGCCGTACCGCCGTGTCGGCCTCACGGACGTGCCGGGCGTCCGCGTCGGCGTCGGAGAAGACGGCCACCGAGCGCACGCCGAGCGAGCGCAGGGTGCGGATGACGCGGACCGCGATCTCGCCCCGGTTGGCCACAAGAACCGTCTCGAACATCTCGACCATCTCGGGCACCCTCATCACATCCGGAAGACGCCGAACTGGGGGTCACCCAGGGGCGCGTTGGCACAGGCGGTCAGGGCCAGACCCAGCACCTGGCGGGTCTCCATCGGGTCGATGACCCCGTCGTCCCAGAGGCGGGCGGTGGCGTAGTAGGCGTTGCCCTGACGCTCGTACTGCCGGCGGATCGGGTCCTTGAAGGTCTCCTCGTCCTCCGTGGGCCAGGACTCCCCGCGCGCCTCCAACTGATCCCGTTTCACGGTCGCGAGGACGGACGCGGCCTGCTCGCCGCCCATCACGGAGATCTTGGCGCCGGGCCACATCCACAGGAAGCGGGGGGAGTAGGCCCGGCCGCACATCGAATAGTTGCCCGCGCCGTACGAGCCGCCGACCACGACCGTCAGCTTCGGCACGCGCGCGCAGGCGACGGCGGTGACCATCTTGGCGCCGTGCTTGGCGATGCCGCCCGCTTCATAGTCCTTGCCGACCATGAACCCCGAGATGTTCTGGAGGAACACCAGGGGGATGCCGCGCTGGTCGCACAGCTCGATGAAGTGGGCGCCCTTCTGGGCGGACTCGGAGAACAGGATGCCGTTGTTGGCGACGATGCCGACCGGGTGGCCGTGGATCCGGGCGAAGCCGGTGACCAGGGTCTGCCCGAACTCGGCCTTGAACTCGGAGAAACGGGAGCCGTCGGCCACGCGCGCGATGATCTCCCGTACGTCGTAGGGGGTACGGGAGTCGACCGGGACGGCGCCGTAGATCCCGTACGGGTCGACCTTCGGCTCGACGGCCTCGGTGACCTCCCAGGGGAGCGGCCCGCGCGCGGGGAGTGTGGCGGCGATGTTCCGGACGATGCGCAGCGCGTGCGCGTCGTCCTCCGCGAGGTGGTCGGTGACACCCGACACGCGTGCGTGGACGTCGCCGCCGCCCAGCTCCTCGGCGGTCACGACCTCGCCGGTGGCGGCCTTCACGAGGGGCGGCCCGCCGAGGAAGATCGTCCCCTGGTTGCGGACGATGACGGCCTCGTCGCTCATGGCAGGGACGTAGGCGCCGCCGGCGGTGCAGGACCCGAGCACAGCGGCGATCTGCGGAATGCCCGCCGCCGACATCCGGGCCTGGTTGTAGAAGATCCGCCCGAAGTGCTCGCGGTCCGGGAACACCTCGTCCTGCATGGGCAGGAACGCGCCCCCGGAGTCGACGAGGTAGATACAGGGAAGACGGTTTTCGAGGGCGATCTCCTGGGCGCGCAGATGCTTCTTCACGGTCATCGGGTAGTACGTCCCGCCCTTGACCGTGGCGTCGTTGGCGACGATCACGCACTCGCGGCCGCTCACCCGGCCGATCCCGGCGATGACACCGGCGGCCGGGGCGGCCCCGTCGTACATCCCGTCGGCGGCCAGCGGAGCCAGCTCCAGGAAGGGCGAGCCGGGGTCGAGAAGCGTGTCCACGCGGTCGCGGGGAAGCAGCTTGCCGCGCGCGGTGTGCCGGTCCCGGGCCCGCTCACCGCCACCGAGCCGGGCCGCGGCGAGCTTCTGCCGCAGCTCCTCGCCCAGCGCGCGGTGCGCCTCCTCGTTGGCCCGCCACGCCTCCGACGCGGGATCGGCCGCGCTCGTCAGCTCCGGTGCCTCTTGCATTCTGTGGGTCCCCTCGCACAGCGATCGGCTGCTCTCGACCGTTAATGAGCGTTAACCATTTCCTTCAGGTTAACGACCGCTAACCTCCCTGTCTAGAATTGCTTCCATGACCACGAGAACCGACGCCCCCACCCGCCGTGAGCAGATCCTCAAGGAGGCCGCGCGGCTCTTCGCCGAGCGGGGCTTCCACGGCGTCGGGGTCGACGAGATAGGCGCCGCCGTCGGCATCAGCGGGCCCGGCCTGTACCGCCACTTCCCGGGCAAGGACGCGATGCTCGCCGAGCTGCTGGTCGGCATCAGCGGGCAGTTGCTGACGGGGGCGAAGACGCGGCTGCGGGAGGCGGAGGGGGCGACCTCCCCCGAGCCGCTGCTCGACTCGCTCATCGAGGGCCACATCGACTTCGCGCTCGACGACCGGCCGCTGATCACGCTGCACGACCGCGAGCTCGACCGCCTGCGGGACACCGACCGGAAGCTGGTGCGGCAGCTGCAGAGGCAGTACGTCGAGCTGTGGGTGGAGGTCGTGCGGGAGGTGTACCCGGAGCTGGCCGAACCCAGCGCGCGCTCGGCGGTCCACTCGGTCTTCGGACTGCTCAACTCGACTCCGCACCTGGGGCGACCGGGTTCGCTGCCCGGGCGGGGGGCGACGGCGGAGCTGCTGCACCGGATGGCTCGGGGGGCGTTCGGGGCGGCGGCTTCTGGTGGGTGACGGGGGTGGGTTCGACGTGGGCCGGGGTTCGACGTGGACCGGGGTTCGGCGTGGGCGGGCGTCCGGCGAGAGTTGAACCCTGGCGGGGGTCGACCTCCGCCAGGGGCTGACCTCGGGCGGGAGCCGATCCCTGGCGGGAGCTGATCCCTGGCGGGAGATGGCTCGGTGGGAGCCGATCCCTAGCGGGAGATGAGCCTCGGTGGGAGTTGACTTCCGGCGGGGTTCGAGACCGGCGGGGGCTGGGCGCCGTCGGGGCGTGAGGCGTTGGCGGGAGATGAGTCCCAGTGGGAGGTGGCCTCTGGCGGGAGATGGGCCTCGGTGGGAGTTGACTTCCGGCGGGGTCCGAGCCCGGCGGGGGCTGGGCGCCGTCGGGGCGTGAGGCGTTGGCGGGAGATGAGCCCCAGTGGGAGCTGGCC